>NZ_BAAAMB010000003.1:53918-133264 GCF_039528855.1 Brevibacterium sanguinis
GGCGCCGTACGTCGATCAGACCCTCTCTTCCTTCCCCATGAGGGCGTCGTAGCACGCCGCCGTCTGGTGCTTGAGCGCTCTGGCGACCGCGGCGACGGCGGGACGGCGCATGGAGTCGGGCCGCAGCACCATCCAGTACGGGAGGTGTTCGGTGAGGTCGTCCGGGAGAAGTCTGACGAGGTCGGCATGCCGGTCGGCCATGAAACAGGGCAGGAACCCGATGCCGGCGCCGGCACGCGTGGCTTCGACATGGACGAAGACATTCGTCGAGGTCACACCGTCTTTCATCGACGGGACGAGGCGCCGGGGTGCGTCAAGGTCGTCGACCTGGAGCATCGAGTCGACGAAGTACACGAGCTGGTGCTCCATGAGCGCGTCAACCGTCGTCGGGGTGCCGTGGTCGGCGAGGTAGTCCCGCGCGGCGTACATTCCCAGCGCATAGTCGCCGAGGTGGACCGCCTCGGCGCGATGGACCTGCGGTTTGCCGACGACGACTTCGATGTCGAGGCCGGACCGCTGCTGCAGGGCCTGCCGTGTCACCGTGATGATCTCGACGCTCAGACCTGGATGGGTCCGCCGCAGCGCCGCGACGGCCGGTGAGGCCACATAGGCGCTGAATCCGTCCGTCGCCGACATCCGCACGACACCGCTGACGGGATCGGGAGTCTCGCCCGACTCACCGAGGCTGCCGACCGCGAGCTCGACCTGCTCGGCGACGCGCACCGCCTCGGCGCCGAGCTCCGTGAGCTCCCATCCGCTGCCGGACCGGGCGAGCACCCGGCCGCCGAGTGCCTTCTCCAACGCCGCGATCCGCCGTGAGATCGTCGTGTGGTTGACCCCGAGCGCATGGGCCGCCGTGGCGAACTTCGCCGAGCGGGAAACCGCGAGCAGCACGAGCAGATCGTTCGGGGTCGTGTCCATGCCTGCCATCGTACAAAGTGACGTGAGGGCACCGATCCGGGCAGGCTCGCTCCTGTGGCGGGAAACCTACTGCGGCATGTTGACGAACCGGGACTTCGCGCCCTGGAAGGCCACGGCGATGTCTCCGGTCGGTCCGGCACGGTGCTTGGCGACGATGATGTCGGCCTCACCGGCGCGTTCGTGCTCCTTGTCGTACATGTCCTCACGGTGGATGAGGAGGACCATGTCGGCGTCCTGCTCGATCGATCCGGATTCGCGGAGATCGGAGATCATCGGTCGCTTATCGGTACGCTGCTCGCTGCCGCGGTTGAGCTGGGAGAGCGCGATGACGGGCACCTCGAGCTCCTTGGCCAGCAGCTTGAGCGAGCGGGAGAACTCCGAGACCTCCTGCTGGCGGGACTCGACGCGCTTGCCCGAACTCATGAGCTGGAGGTAGTCGACGCAGACCATCTTGAGGTCGTGCTGCTGCTTGAGCCGGCGGCACTTCGCGCGGATCTCCGTGAGCGCCATGTTCGGCGAATCGTCGACGAAGAGCGGCGAATCGTTGATGCGCGCCTCGGTGGCCGCGAGGTTCGTCCAGTCGTGGGGGCTGAGCTCACCGCGGCGCAGATTCTGCAGCGGGATCTCCGACTCCGCGGACAGGAGCCTCATGACGAGCTCGTTCTTGCCCATCTCGAGGGAGAAGAAGACCGCGGCCTGCTTGTGGTGGATCGCTGCCGAGCGGATGAAGTCGAGGGCGAGCGTCGACTTGCCGACACCGGGTCGGGCGGCGATGACGATCATCTGCCCCGGGTGGAGGCCGTTGGTCAGCTGATCGAACTCCGTGAACCCGGTCGGCACCCCGGCCGTCTGCCCGTCGGTGTCGCCGTTGCGCTCGATCTCGGCCGCCACCTCGCCGAGGATGTCGGCGAGGATGACGTAGTCCTCCGTCGTGTGCTTCTCCGTGACCTGATAGATCTCGGCCTGCGCGTTGTTGACGACGGCGTCGGTGTCGCCCTCGGCGTCGTAGCCCATCTGCACGATCCGGGTGCCGGCCTCGACGAGGCGGCGCAGCACCGCGCGTTCGCGGACGATCGTCGCATAGTATCCGGCGTTCGCGGCGGTGGGGACCGAGGAGATGAGCGTGTGGAGGTAGGCGGGTCCGCCGATCCGGGAGAGGTCGCCGGACTTCGTCAGGTAGTTCGCGACCGTGACCGAGTCGGCGGGTTCGCCGCGGGAGTAGAGGTCGAGGATCGCCTCGTAGATCGTCTCGTGCGCGGGCTTGTAGAAGTCATCACGCGACATCGATTCGACGCAGTCGGCGATGGCGTCCTTCGACAGGAGCATGGCACCCAGGACGCTCTCCTCGGCTTCGATGTCCTGCGGAGGAGTTCTGAGTCCGTCGTACCCCAGATCGCTGCTCACTCCCACGTCTCCTCCTCTGTGCCAACGCCTGCCCGGCCCGGGTGCAGTGCCATCCCACTTTACCCGTGCCACGCGCGGACTCGACAGCGATTCACGTCACCGCCGGTGCCGCCCCGATCTCGCCGAGGCGGCGCAGCGGCCCAGCGTCACAGCCGTGCCCGGCCGGCGGTGGCGACCGCGGCGAGGATCGGCTTCGCCAGCTGGAGTCCCAGCCTGATGACGACGATACCGACGACCACTGACACGAGGATCGTGAGGAACGTGACGGGCTTCATCACCAGGGCCGCCCCGGCCAGCGGGAGCACGAGGACGAGTCCCAGACCGCCGGCGAGCAGCGACACCCAGATGACGGGACCGAGGACCGCGCGCACCATCCCCGCGTGCATCGTGTCGACGTCCATGCCTGCGGCATAGAGGTCGGAGAAGGTGTCGGCCCGGTCGTAGACGTCGGCGACCTGGTTGATGAGCGCGGAGACCGCGATGAGGACGATCGAGATCCCCATGACGAGCAGCACGCCGGTGAACAGGTCCTGGTAGAGGGTGAGGTGCTCCTGCGGCATGTCGACGCTCGGGTCGTCGGAGATGTCCGTGGCGAACTGCATGAGCGCGATGCCCGTGCCGCCGACGGCCGCGACGAACGCCGTCATCGCGACCCCGGAGACGCGGCGCCAGAACCGCTTCGGCTCATCGGAGACGAGCCGGGCGGCGATGAGCCGGGCCGGCGTCAGCGCGCGCTTGCCCGCCAGGTGGGCGAACCAGCGGACGAAGAGCCCGCCGAGGAGGTCGACGACGATGAGGCCGATGACGAAGACCGCGAGCATCGCCGAGATCATCACCCCCATCCCCAGGCTCGCCGACCTCGACAGGCTGACGACGACCGGGAGGACGAGGATCGCGACGATCACCGCGATGACCCGGGCGACGGGGAACTTCCGCTCGAGCGACTTCGTCCGGACTCCCAGCGGGGAGATCGCGACCTTCCGCAGCCCCAGCAGCGCCGAGACGACGCAGACGAGGATGAGGAAGACGACGACCGCGGCGAGCAGGAGCGGGGGCATGAGCATGTTCGCGTACCCGATCGGCTGCCCGAGGAAGTGGATGTGACTCACCGGCCACGCGAGCCCCAGGTAGCCGAGGACGCCTGCGACGATGCCGATGACGGCGGGCACGAGCGGTTCGGCCACGGCAACCGCGGTGATCTCCGAGCGCTTGGCCCCGAGCAGCGACATCGTCGAGAGCCGCTCGTCCTGCCGCCTGGCCGACAGCGTCGCCGAGGCGGAGGCCAGGGTGCTCGCGGGGATGACGAGGAGGATCGTGGCAAGTCCCGCGAAGAACTTGTAGGCGACATCGAGTCCTTGGGTGTTCGGATCGGTGCTCGGCGGGATCTGGAAGAACATCCAAGCCCCGGCGGCGACGGTGAGGAACAGCGTCGCGCAGGCGAAGAACGAGCTCATGACGAGCAGCGAGCTCGGTGCCGTCACGGTCTTGCGACCGAGGACGAGGGGGACGATGCTGGCGGGTGCTGACATCACTGACTCCTGATCGAGGCGGGGCCTCAGGCGGTCACCGCGGTGACGCGCCGGACGAGCGGACGGGTGAACTGCAGTCCCAGCCACACCATCGCGATGCCGCCGAGGAGGACGGAGGCGACGACGGCGATGGTCATCGGATCACCGAGGTCGTTCGCCGAGGCCATGGCGATCGCGAGCAGTCCGCCGAGGACGAGCGAGACGAGGGTGACGAGGACGATCGGGGACATCACGGCGCGCACGGTGACCCCGTGCATCATCGCCGGCGACATGCCGGCGGCGTGGAGCTCCCGGTAGGTCGAGGCGCGGTCGAGGATGTCCGCGGCCTGGTTGATCGTCGCGGACACGACGATGAGGACGAAGGCGATCGCCAGGGTGAGGATGAGGCCGGTGAAGACGTCGTCGCCGGTGTACTGCAGCGGTCCCATGAGCTCGCGTTCGGCCGCGCTCATCTCGTCGCCGCTGCCGCGCATCATCGCCGCCCCGGTGCCGCCGACGACGGCGATGAACGTGATGAGGGCGAGCCCGGCGACCCGCCGCCAGTACTGTGCGGGGGCGTCGGCGATCATCGCCGCGGAGAGCATGCCGGCCGGGCGCCGCGCCGTCTTGCCGCTCATCCAGGCGTGGACCCGCATGACGAGGACGCCGAGGACGTTGATGAGGAGGAGGGCGACGCCGATCGTGAGGATGCTCGCGATGATCGCGGTGCGCTGCGACTGTCCGTCCTGGAGGGAGAAGACGAGGGCGGCGACCATGCCGATGGCGAGGACGACGACGGCGATGATGCGCAGGAGGGGGAACTTCCGCCCGAGCGACCGCGTCCGCACGCCGAGGGGCGAGACGATGACCTTCCGCAGACCGACCAGTGCGGCGAGGAGGCAGATGAGGAGGAGAGCGGCGACGACCCCGGCGAGCAGCCAGAGGGGCATGAGGAGGGCGGAGTAGCCCAGCGGCACGCCGGTGAAGACGATGAGGCTCAGCGGGTAGGCGAGAGCGAGGTAGCCGACGATGCCGGCGAGGATCCCGGCGGCAGCGGGGATGAAGGGTTCGGCGACGGCGACGAGCCGGACGGTGCCCTTCGAGGCGCCGAGGAGGGAGAGCGTGGAGAGGCGCTCATCCTGGCGTCGGGCGCTGAGCTTCGCCGAGGCGACGCCGAGGCTGATCGCCGGCACGACGAGGAAGACCGTGGCGAGGATCGCGAGCATCCGGTAGAGGTCGACCACCTCGGCGTAGCGGGGCACATCGGGGCGGTCGTTGAACGCCCACGCACCGGCGGCGACGGTGAGGAAGAGGGTGGAGCAGGCGAAGAACGCGATCGCGACGAGGCGCGCGGTCGGCGACGTGAACGTCTGCTTCGACAGGACGAGTGGGAGGACCTTCATGATCGGCCTCACCCGTTGTTCGCCGCATACTGCGCGGCGGAGTCGGAGACGATGCGGCCGTCGGCGAGGCGGACGACGCGGGAGCAGCGGGCGGCGACGTTCTCGTCGTGGGTGACGACGACGAGCGTCGAACCGCGCCCGGTCGTCGAGGCGAGCAGTTCGGAGAGGACCTCGGTCGAGGTGCGGGAGTCGAGCGCGCCGGTCGGCTCGTCGGCGAAGGTGACGACCGGCTGGGTGACCTGCGAGCGGGCGATGGCCACGCGCTGGGCCTGTCCGCCGGAGAGCTGGCCGATGCGCTTGGTGAGGTGCTCGGCGAGGCCGAGGCGCTGGAGCCACGCACGAGCGTGCCTCGTCGCCTCGGCGCGGTTCATTCCGGCGAGCATCGCGGCGAGCGCGACGTTGTCCTCGGCGGAGAGCTCGGGCAGGAGCAGACCCTGCTGGAAGACGAACCCGAAGACCTCCCGGCGCAGCGCGGTGCGGCCGGCCTCCTTGAGCGAGGTGATGTCCGCGGCGGCGCTGCGGTCGGTGGGCAGGAGACGGATGTGGCCCTCGTCGGGACGGAGGATGCCGGCGAGGCAGTGGAGCAGGGTCGTCTTGCCGGAACCGGAGGGTCCCATGATCGCCAGGGACTCGCCGAGGCCGATCGTGAGGTCGACGCCGGCAAGGGCGTAGGTCTGGTTGTAGTGCTTGGTGACAGAGGAGGCCGTGATGATCGCAGGCATGTGTGTTGTGGTCATGACTCAATGCTTTCGCAGGCCGCTGCCAGCGGCCATGCAGTCCTCCCACGACTGGCGCGAGGAAAACCCGAGAGTCGCGGAGGGAAATCGCGACCGAATGTGACCTGCGTCCATTGACATGCAAGTCAGTACTTGCCTATGGTGTCGGTGTGGCCGACCTCTTCAAGGCGATCGCCGACCCGACCAGGCGGACGATCCTCGACGAACTCGCCGAACGCGATGATCAGACTCTCTTCGAGATCTGCTCGCGTCTGGCCAATCGGCATGGTCTCGGGCTCTCACGCCAAGCGGTGTCCCAACACCTCGAGGTGCTCGAATCCGCCGGTCTCGTCGTCACCCGCCGCGAGGGGCGCTACAAGTACCACACACTCGATCCCGCGCCGCTGCGCACAGCGTTCGATCGCTGGACCGGCGGGACGCGGGACGCCCGACCACCGGACACCGACCAGGACACCGGCCCACCCGCATCACCCCAGGCACCGCCTGAGAAAGGAGACACCGTCATGAAGGCCCAGTGGATCAGCATTCCCGTTGACGACCAGGCGCGCGCGCTCGACTTCTACACCGACAAGCTCGGATTCCAGCTGAAGTTCGACGTTCCCGTCGGAGACGCGCGGTGGCTCACCGTCGTCTCGCCCGAGGACCCGGAGGGAGTGGAGATCGTCCTCGAACCGAAGGGACATCCGGCGGCCGGGGACTACACGGCAGCGCTCATGGCCGACGGGATCCCGATCAACCAGTTCGCCGTCGACGACGTCGAGGCCGAATACCAGCGCCTCAGCGCCCTCGGAGTAGAGTTCACACAGAAACCCTTGTCGATGGGACCGATCACCACCGCGGTTCTCAACGACACCGTGGGCAATCTCGTTCAGCTCATTCACCAGGAGGACTGACCGCGGTTCCGCGTGCCCGGCGCCGGCCCGACGACCCGGGCGGGCGCGGTGGTCGCGCCGACCGCTGCACGGCCATGAAGAGGATCGCCGAGTACATCCGCGGGACCCTGCGCCTCGAACCCACCGACGACGATCGGCGGGCACCGCTCAGGGTCGGCCTCGGCGTGGCGATTCCCTCCCTCGTCCTCCTGCTCCTCGGGTATGAGCAGTTCATCATCTACGCGGTCTTCGGGGCGTTCTGCGGGATGTACGGTCGCGGTGAGGCGCACCAGCTGCGCCTCATCCACCAGCTGCAGGCCGCGGTGCTGCTGCTCTCGGGCGTCGTCATCGGCGTCATGCTCGCGATGCTCGACACCCCGGTCTTCGCCCTCATCGCGATCGAGGCCTTCTTCGCCGCCGTCGGGTCGATCATCGCCGACCGCGCGCGGATGCGTCCGGGCGGCCCGTTCTTCGGCATCTTCGCCCTCGGGGCGTGCGCCTCGGTCGAACCGCTCGCACCGCCGTGGATCCCCGTCGGGATCAGCGTCCTCGCGGCGGCCTTCGCGATCACCCTGGGCTTCCTCGGATGGTTCCGCACGCGCACGTGGCGGGCGGGGTCCCGGCGGATGATCACCCCGTTCCGCGGGCCCCACGCCCTCGCCATGCTCAGGCATGCGGCGACGTATGCGGTGGCGGTCGCCTCGGCGGGTCTCATCGGGGTGCTCATCGGACTCGACCACGCGTACTGGGCGATGGCGTCGGCAGCGGTGCCGCTGGCCGCCGCGGAGCTGCCGGGCCGGATCGCCCGGGGCGTGCACCGGGTGCTCGGGACGTTCTCCGGGCTCATCGTCACCGCGCTCATCCTCTGGCCGGACCCGTCACCGCTGTGGCTGGCGATCCCGGTCATCCTCCTGCAGTTCCCCACCGAGTACCTGATGATGCGCAACTACGGGTTCGCGCTGACGTTCTTCACCCCGATGATCCTGCTCATGACGCAGCTCGCGCATCCGATCCCGCGGTCGACGCTCATCATCGACCGCGGGGTCGAGACGCTGCTCGGGGCGGTCGTCGGCATCGCCGTCGTCCTCGTCGTCGGGTACGTCGGCAGGCGCCGGGCGCGGACGCGCGGTGACACGGGCGGCCGCGCCGAGGCGTGAGGTGACCCCTCACCCGGGTATGAGGACGATGACCGTGTGGAGGAGGATGCCGACGAGGGCGCCGATGACGGTGCCGTTGATGCGGATGTACTGGAGGTCGCGGCCGACGTAGAGCTCGATGCGGTCGGCGGCCTCCTTCGCGTCCCAGCGTTCGATGGTGTCGGAGATGACGCTGGCGATCTCGGGTCCGAAGCTCTCGGCGAGGTCGCCGGCGGTCGTGGCCACGCGGTCGTCGATCGTCTCAGCGAACTCCGTGTCCGTCTGGAGGCGCTGGGCGAATTCTCCGATGAGGTCGGCGATGCGGCCGCGCACTTCACCGTCGGGTTCGATGATCGCCTCGCGCAGGAGCTGCTTGAGCGAGGTCCAGATCTCGAGGACGGAGTCGACGACGCCGTCCTGGGTGAGGAGGTCGTTGATGATGTCCTCGGCCTTGTCGGCCAGCGGGGTGTCGGTCGACAGGTCGGTGGAGAGGTCGACGAGCCACGCGTCGAGGGCCTGGCGGGCCTTGTGGTAAGGGTTGTCGCGGACGTCGACGAGCCAGCCGAGGATCTCGCGCTGCAGGCGGTTCGCGAGCTGTTCGTTGACGAAGTCGGGCACCCACGACGGGGCGCGGTTGTGGACGATCTCGTCGATGACCTGCGGGTTGTCGCTCAGCCATGTGTACGCCTCGGCGACGACGAGGTCGACGAGCTTGTGGTGGGCGCCGTCGAGGACGATCTGGCGCAGCAGCTTGCCGAGCACCGGAGACTTCCGGGTGGCGATGAGGCGCGGGAGGATGACGTTCTTCGTCAGGGCGACGATCGACTTGTCGTCGATGCGGGAGAGGACGTATTCGAGACCGGCGGCGGCCCGGTCGACGACGAGGTCGCGGTTGGCGGCCTTGCTCAGCCACTCGCCGGCGCGCTGTGCGACGTGGGCGGAGCGGATCTTCGTCGACACCGCCTCGGCGTGGAGGAAGTTCGCTGCGACGAAGGCGGAGAGGCTCGCTCCCAGAGCGTCCTTCTTCCGGGGGATGATCGCGGTGTGCGGGATCGGCAGGCCCAGGGGATGCCGGAAGAGGGCGGTGACGGCGAACCAGTCGGCGATCGCGCCGATCATCGCGGCCTCGGCGCCGCGGGCGACGAATCCCCAGACGCCGGACAGATCGGTGAAGAGGTTCGTGGCGAGGAAGATGAGGGTCGCGAGGATGAGCAGTGAGAGCGCCAGCGTGCGCATCTTCCGCAGGCCCCTGGCCCGTTCCCGGTCCTCGGGTGTGAGTTCGTTCGGGCCGTCGAAGCGCGGCACCGGCTCGGTTCTCTCGATCGTCATTGTTACCCCCTGGGCACTGACTTTAGCGAACCTCGGCGCAGGTTCGATGCCGACCGGCTGGACTGCGCCTGGGAACGCGCCCTGCCGCGTGCAGCCCCTGTGAGTGCTGCGGCCGGCCGGAGTACCGTGGAGGCATGATCCGAGCACTGACCGACCTCGAGAGGGACACAGCGCTCCTCCTCGTCTTCGACGAGGGCGTTCCGAGTTGCCTCGAGCCGGCCCCGCTCAACGAAAGCGTCGTCTGCACCCGGTTCCCCCCGGCTGAGCGCATCGGCTTCTGAAGGAGATCGACATGGCACACGAATTCTCCGTCGGCGATCACGTCGGGTGGAACTCCGAGGCCGGCGAGGTCTCCGGCCACATCATCAGGGTCCACACCTCGGACTTCGACTACAAGGGCCACACCCACCGCGCCTCGGAGGCCGACCCGCAGTACGAGATCAGGAGCGACAGGACCGATCACATCGCCGCGCACAAGGGCAGCGCGCTCCGCCTCATCGACGACGAATGACCGCCGACGAGCCGGACCGGGAGATCGCCCACCAGCCCGCCCGCGGCGGGCCCGCCTCGGTGCCGGACTTCCTCACGATCGGCCATTCGAACCGCTCCCTGAAGGAGTTCATCGACCTGCTCCGCGACTCCGGCGCCGAGGTGGTCGTCGACGTCCGCAAGCTGCCCGGGTCGAACGCGAATCCGCAGTTCAACGAGGATGTGCTCGGCGATGCGCTGGCCGCGGTCGGCATCGAGCTGCGCCGGCTCGACGGTCTCACCGGGCGGCGACCCGTCAGCCGGGACGTGCCGTTTGAGGTCAACGCGTGGTGGGAGAACCGCAGCTTCCACAACTATGCCGATCACGCCCTCGGCGCGGAGTTCGCCGCCGACATCGCCGTGCTGCTGGACTGGGGCGATGAGCGGCGGTGCGCGGTGATGTGCTCGGAAGCCGTGTGGTGGCGCTGTCATCGGCGCATCATCGCCGACTATCTGCTCGCGCATGACCGTGAGGTTCTCCATGTCCTCGGTCCCGGTCAGACCGCCGAGGCGGAGCTCAGTTCCGGTGCCGTCATCGAGGGCGAGCCCGGTGGCAGCGCCGGATCCATGCCCGCGGATGATCGCGGGGACTCCGCCGACGTCCGCATCACCTACCCGGAGCAGTGAGACACCCCCGCACCTCCGCACACAACCCTTGACCCCGCTTGCGAGGTGGATCCCGCTCGAGATCGTGCCGGAAATCGAGCGGGATCCACCTCCGGAAATCCGTCCGCACTCAAAACGCGGCGGCTGTCCGAACCGGCATTGCGGGTTGATCGCGCGGCTAAGATGCGCAGATGGAGCCTTTCGAGAACCGTGCACGGGCCGAATCCTTCGGTTCGGTCGCCGAGACCTATGATCGCGTCCGTCCGCGGTATCCGGGCGCTCTCCTCACTGAGGTGCTCGGCGAATTCCCTGCTGACGTCCGGCCGACGCGTGTGCTCGATGTCGGAGCAGGCACTGGAATATTCTCAGCACAGCTCACAGCTTCGGGTTGTGAGGTGACTGCGGTCGAACCCGACCCCGAGATGGCGGAGGTCGCCCGAAGCAAAGGGTGCCAGGTCGAAGTCTCCACATTCGAGTCCTGGGACGCTGGCGACAGGACGTTCGATCTTGTCACGTTCGGGCAATCGTTCCATTGGGTGGATCCGGCAACCGCGTTGCCGAAAATCCGACAGATTCTCCGTCCGGAAGGTCGACTCGCCCTGATGTGGAATCGAATCGAGCCCGTTGACGGCCGCGCAGCGGAGATTGCCGGCGTCTACGAACAATTCCTTCCCCGTGCCGTTCCGGAACCAGAACCAGACGATGCCTCTCATCCAGATGTCGCCCGGCTCGAGGCTCACGACTTCGAGGTCCGCGAGATCACTTGCGACGAACCGCGGTGGTATGCGGCTCACGAGTGGCTCTCGATGGTCTCCACACACTCTGACCAGCTGACCATGTCGCAGGAAAGTCGATGTGAAATGCGGCGCGCGCTGGCCGAGGCCGTCGGAACCGCCGATCTGCAGACGCGCAATCGCGCGCTGCTTTTGCTGGCTTCCCCTAGCCCTCGGTGACCGCGACTTCCACTGACAACCGCATCACCTACCCGGAGCGATGAGACACCCCTGGGCGGCACACACAACCCTTGGCCCTGCTTGCCAGGTGGATCCCGCTCGAGATCGAGCCGGAAATCGAGCGGGATCCACCTCCGGAAGCCCAGCCACAGTCAGCGCGCGCAGTCTGAACCGACGACCCCGTGGCTCCGGCCGTGCGCACCCCGGCCATGCGTCCGCACCGCAGCCCTGCCGACCGCGGTCGCGCTCTCAGTTCGAGAAGACCCCGACGACGAGGTTGATCGCCGTGGCGAGGATGACGGCGTTGAAGACGTAGGACAGGAGGCTGTGGCGCAGGACGACGGCGCGGATCTGCGTATCGGAGACCGAGGTGTCGGTGACGCCGAAGGTCATGCCCACCGCGTAGCCGAAGTAGAGGAAGTCCTTGTAGTTGGGCACGCGGTCGGAGTTGAAGTCGATGCCGCCGGGAGTGCCGTCCCCGAAGTACATGTAGGCGTAGCGGGCGCTGTAGAGGATCTGCAGGCCGGCCCACGACATGAAGACGCCGAGGAGGGCGATCGCGGCTTCCCAGTTGCCGGCCTGCGATCCGCCGACGACCTGGAGAAGGACGATGCCGCCGAGGCCGCAGAGCTGGGCGATCGTGATGACCACCTCGTCGAGGACGGGGTTGAAGTCCTCGCGGCTCGCGTTCGACTTCGTCTCCTCCGACGACATCGGCCACAGGGCGGCGGTCCCGACGAGCACGAAGAACGTCGTCGCCGTGGAGATGCCGACGAGGAAGCCGTCGCCCGTGGTGGTGAAGGCGCCGACGATCCAGCCCACGACGACGCCGATGACGATGGACGCGATGAGACGACCCGTCGCGCTGATGAGGAACTGCTTCATCGGTGGGTGCTCCGTTCGAGTGAGGTCGCAGAGGGACGGTCCGATAATGCCGGTTGAGGCAATGCGGCTTACGAGAACACTCTGCCACAACACAGCCGGATCTCACCCGTCTCACAGCCAGCCAATTCGTCGGGCCGACGGCAGTGACGGCCCCGGACTCAGCCGCGCACCGGCCCGGAATCGACGATCGGCCGCCTTGGTATTCTGGTCGCATGGCTGATGTGCTGGGTACCGACCTCTGCACCTCGACCGACCGTGCGTGGAGGGTGCTGGGAAAGCGCTGGAGCGGGCTCATCATCGACCTGCTCCTCCAGGGTCCCGCCCGCTTCAGCGAGTTGGAGCGCGGCGTCGAGGGCCTGTCGAACAAGGTCCTCGGCGAACGGCTGCGCGAGCTCGAAGCCCTCGGACTCGTCGAACGCCAAGTCGACACCGGCCCCCCGATCACCGTGACCTACGCGCTCACGCCGCGCGGACTCCGTTTGCGCCCGGCCTTCGATGCCCTCCGCACCTGGGCGCAGGAGATGGACGCCGATCCCGACGAGCCCTGAGGGCTCAGCGCCCTCAGCGCCAGTCCACGGTCGAGACCTCACGACGGTCCAGACCTCACGACGACGGAGCACCCCGAAGATGACGGAGCGGCTGGTCATCCGACCGGCCGCTCCCTCACGTCAGCGAGCCAACCCTTGCTTCAGGGCGACAGATCGCACCTTCCTCACTTCATGGAGTCAGCAGTCTCCTGCGTGCGCTCGACCTCCTGGGCCTTCGCGTAGCTTTCGATGAGCAGCTGGTACTCGGGGAAGATCTGCGTGTAGGCCTGTGCCCATTCGCCGCTGTCCTCACGATTCCACGTGTGCTGCAGCTCGGACGCCACGGCCGCGACATCGATCGGCACGACGCCGGCCTGGACGATGCGCGCCAGGGTGATCTCCTCCGCCATCTTCGAGTAGGTGCCCGAGGTGTCGACGACCGCGAAGACCTGGAAGCCGTCGGCGACGGCGCTGATCGCCGGGAAGGCCATGCACACACTGGTGATGGTGCCGGCGATGATGAGCTGCTTCCTGCCCGTGGCCTTGACGGCCGCGACGAAGTCCGGGTTCTCCCACGCGTTGATCTCGCCCTTGCGCCCGACGTACTGCGCATGGGGTGCGTTCTCGTGGATCTCCGGGATCAGCGGACCGTTGGGGCCCTGCGGCACCGAGGCGGTCGTGATGACCGGGATGTCAGCGAGCGAGGCGATCTTCGCCAGCGCGGCCGCATGACGGCGCAAGGTAGTCATGGGCATGTCCTTGACCGTCTGGAAGAGTCCGCTCTGATGGTCGATCATGAGCAGGACGGCATTCTCGGGATCGATGACGGGACGAGCGCCGTTGAAGTTCGCGGGACCGATGTCGGTCATGGTGTTCCTTTCTCCTGGGGTTACTTTTTGTCACCCCGTTATAGATTGAAACCATGATCGCCCGAGAATATTCCCTGCCCGTGAATGCGCGAACGCCGGGTGCCCCCTTACGGGAGCACCCGGCGCTCGTCGTGTCAGGACTCAGCTGACCCGGAGCAGAATCACCCGACACCAGCGGTCCGACCCGCACACAGCGAGCGCGGACCGCCGGCAGCGGACTCAGCCGCGGTCGGTCAGGCCTTGCCGATGACGTCGAACTTGGCGTTCGCGGTGATGTCGTCGTTGACGCGCACGACAGCGGTGTAGCTGCCGGGCGTCTTGACATGACCGGTGAGCGCGACCTGACGACGATCGAAGTCGTGTCCGGTTGCGGTCTGGAGCGCCTCGGCGACCAGGGCGGGGGTGACGGCGCCGAAGAGGCGACCGTTCTTTCCGGCCTTGAGCTCGATGCGGGCGCTCGTCGTCTCGAGCTGCTCCTTGACGCGGACAGCTTCGTCGTGATCGGCGATCTGCTTGGCCTGGCGGGCCTTGCGGAGGGCGACGATCTGCTTCTCCGCACCCTGGGTCCACGGGGTGGCCCAGCCGCGGGGAACGAGCAGGTTGCGCGCGTAACCGGCGCGCACGTCGACGATGTCGCCGGCGGCACCGAGGCCGTCGACTTCCTGGGTGAGAATCACTTTGCGGTTAGGCATGTCTGTTCTCCTCCGATCAGCGAGCAGAGCTCGAGTAGGGCAGGAGTGCCATCTCGCGGGCGTTCTTCACGGCCTTCGCGATGACGCGCTGTTCCTGCACGGTCACGCCGGTGACGCGACGTGCACGGATCTTGCCACGGTCAGAAATGAACTTGCGGAGCGTTGCGGTGTCCTTGTAGTTGATGTTCGCCGCTTCGCCCTTTTTGAGCGGATTCGCCTTCTTCTTGATAGGCTTCCGGATCTCTGGCTTTGCCATGAGTATCTCCTGTGTGAGAAATGTCTGTGCGTGGATCAGAACGGCGGTTCGTCGGCGCCGGGGTTGCCCCAGCCGCCGTTGTCGTTCTGCGGACTCGATGATGCCCACGGGTCGTTGCCCGGACCGTTGTTCCCCTGGTTGTAGCCGCCCTGGCGCTGGCCACCCTGCTGCTGGTTGCCCTGCTGCGGGTTGTTGCCCCAGCCCGACGACTGCTGCTGGTAGCCGCCCTGCTGGCCGCCACCCTGCTGGTTGCCGCCGTAGCCGCCACCACCGGAGAATCCGCCTCCGCCGCGTTCGTTCTTCGAGACCTGGGCGGTGGCACGGCGCAGGCTGGGGCCGACTTCGTCGACGTCCAGCTCCATGACCGTGCGCTTCTCGCCTTCCTTGGTCTCGAACGAGCGCGACTTCAGTCGGCCCTGCACGATGACCCGTGTGCCCCGCTGCAGCGATTCGGCGACGTTCTCTCCCATTTCACGCCAGACCGAGCAGCGCAGGAACAGGGTCTCCCCGTCCTTGAACTCGTTGGACTGACGATCGAAGATGCGCGGCGTCGAGGCCACGGTGAAGTTCGCGACTGCAGCACCGTTGGGTGTGAAGCGCAGTTCGGGATCGCTTGTCAGGTTCCCGACGACCGTGATGACTGTTTCGCCTGCCATTGAATGCTCCTGTCAGCGAGGTCGCGTGACGCTTACTTGGCGTCCGGGCGGAGGATCTTGGTGCGCAGAACGGACTCGTTGAGTCCGAGCTGGCGATCGAGTTCCTTGGTCGTGGCCGGCTCCGCGTGGAAATCAACCACGACGTAGTAGCCCTCGGACTTCTTCTGGATCTCGTAGGCGAAGCGCCGACGTCCCCAGATGTCCACGTTGTCGACGGTTCCCTTCTCGGCCGGGACAACCTTGATCAGGTTGTTCACGGTGTCAGCCAACGTCCGCTCTTCGAGGTCGTTGTCGAGAATGAGCATGAGCTCGTAATGACGCATGTGTCACCCACCTCCTCTGGTCTCAGCGGCCATGGTCGGTCCATGGCAGGAGGGTAAATGCGTTGCCGTTCCGCCTTCGCACCGGTGTGCGAAATGAGAACAGACCTCACTATTCTACGGGACGTCCCCGCAGGCTGTCATGTCGATGGTCCGTGCCCTGGCTTACGCTCTGCCGGTTGATCTCCGCGCCGAGGCGGCTCCCCGTTCCCGGCGACCGCGGGCTCCGGCCGGGGATCGTTCGCGTCGCTGCGCCGAGGCGGCTGAGGGTCGCGCAGCCGCCCGCGGATGCGCCGCCGGTGGAGGTTCTCCCCGGCGAAGACGATGACCATGATGAGGACGAAGAGCCGGAGCAGGGCGAAGAGCGCGATGAACGAGGGTTCGAGGGCTTTGTCCGGCTCGCTCGCGGCGATGTCGCCGAGCTGGATCGCGACGGCGAAGACCGCCTCGACGAGCGCCCAGGCGATGAGCACCCACCAGCGGGAGACGGCGAGGGCGAGGAACGGCAGGATCCACAGCGAATCCCACGGCATGAGCCCGGGGGCGAACACGAGCGCCGAACCGATGAGCAGGCACGCGGCCACCGCGGGATCGATGCCGCGCCGGGCGACGACGACCATCGCCGCGCCGACGGCGAGGACCGCGAGTCCGCTGACGACGATCCACACCATCGCCCACGTCTCCGCGTTCCCGATGCGGGCCATGAGCAGGATCGAGGCGAACGAGCCGCCGTCGATCGCGTCGGTCGTCCAGTGGACGATCCGGCTGAGCGCGGTGCCGTCGGCGATGAGGAGGAGCGCCGAGGTGATCGTCGCGGTTGCGATCATCATCAGCGGGCTGCGCGGGGCGAGCCGCCCGGCCGGGTGGAGCCCGGAGAGGGTGAGGGCGGCGAGGACGAGGAGGGCGAGCGGGTTGATGAACGTGGCGATGCCGAGCAGGATCCCCGCCAGCCACGGCTGCGGTGTCACCGGTGCGGGGGCGACGACGAGGACGACCGCCCAGAGGCTGAGCGCCAGGGCGAGCGGGTCGAGCGTCGAGCCGAGGGTGAAGAGGATCGCCGGTGAGGCGAAGACCGCGACGAGCCAGGCCCGCTGCCGGGCGAGGATGAGGAGGGCGACACCGCTCGCTGCGACGGCGAACACGTTGATGAGGAGGACGAACGTCATGAACACGGAGACGTCGTCGGTGACGAGCCGGAAGAGACCGACGAGGCGGGCGTCGATGACGGAGAGGTCGGCGAGTCCGCCGTCGGCCCGGCCCACCGCCTGCGGGTTGAGCTGACCGAGGAACGATGCGGAGAGGGGACCGGCGCACATCCTCGCCGCGGCGCTCGGCTGCTGGTAGCCCGAGCTCAGGCACGGCGCCTGGAGGGCGAGCGCGAGGAACGTCGTCACCCCGAGGACGCCGGCGAGGACATAGGCCTGAGTGCGCCGGTACACCGCCGAGGCGACACCGCGGTGAATGCCGTCCGGACCGCCGAGCAGGGGCTCGGCGATCCGGGTGGCGTGGTTCGAAGGCATATTCAGAGGTTACCGGTCACGGCTTCCCCGAGCGGAATCATCCGCCCGGTGCGACCGGCGCGCGAGTGGAGCCGCCGTTTCCGCTCCCGCCGCTGGAGCCGTTGCCGCCGCCGGTGTCGCCACCGGAACCGCCGCCTCCGCCGTCACCGGAGCCTCCACCGCCACCGGAGCCTCCGCCGTCGCGGGAGCCGCCTCCGCCGGTGCTCGTGCCACCGCCGTCTTCGTTGCCCTGGTTACCGCCGCCGGTCGACGACCCGGTGTCGTTTCCGGTGTCTCCGGTGTCCTTCGAGCCTTCGCTGTCCTTCGACCCGTCGGCGGACTCGTTGGAGTCGGACGACGAATCGGCGTCCTTCTCCTTGTCCTTCTCCGAGTCCTTGTTCTCGTCGTCGGCAGGCTTCTTCGTCGGTTCGTCGACCGGCGCCTTCTTCTTCGTGTCCTCACCGTCGTCCTTCGGCTGCGGACGCGGGGCCGGAGGAGCGTTCGTGTTGACGGGCTTCTTCACCTCGGGCAGGGTTCCGCGCTTCGGGAACTTCTCGACCTCGGTGCCCTCGAGGGCGGCCTTCATGTAGTCGGTCCACACCTGGATCGGGAACGATCCGCCCGTGACCTCGCCGCGACCGCCGTAGGGTCCGATCGGAACCGACTTGCCGTCGACCTCACGGTAGAGGACGACCGAGGTCGCCAGCTGCGGGGTGTAGCCGGAGAACCAGGCGGACTTGTTCGACGTCGACGTACCGGTCTTGCCGGCGGCGGGACGGCCGAGGTTCTGCGCGTAGCTGCCCGAACCGCCGTTGACGACCTGGCTGAGCGCGTAGGTGGTCTCCGCGGCGACGGCCTTGTCGAAGACCCGCTCGCCCTCGGTGTCGGCCTTGTAGACCTCTTCGCCGTCCTTCGAGATCGACTCGATCGAGTGGGTCTCGTGGCGGACGCCGTTCGACGCGAACGTCGCGTATGCCGTCGCCATGTCGACGACCTTGACGCTCGGGGTGCCGAGCACGTTCGCGGCGTTCGGCGTGAGGTCGATCGTGCAGCTGGCTGTATCGCCTGAAGCCATCTGCTCCTTCGTGCAGTTGGGGCTCAGACCCGCCCGCTGCGCGACGTCGACGGTCTTGTCGGGACCGACCTGGACGTTGAGCGCGGCGTACGCGGTGTTGATCGAGGACTGTGTGGCCTTGAGCAGCGTCACCGGACCGTAGCTCGAGTTGCCGAAGTTGCTGACCTCCCACGGCGTGCCGTCGTTGTTCAGCGTCGTCGGGCTGCCGGGATAGCGGTCGGACAGGCGCACGCCGTTCTCGAAGCCGGCCACGAGAGCGAACGGCTTGAACGTCGAGCCCGCCTGCGCGTGACCCTGGGTCGAGGTGTTGAACGCCTGGTCGAGGTAGTTCTTGCCGCCGTAGAACGCCTCGATGCCACCGGTCTTCGGGTCGATCGAGACGAGTCCGGCCTGGAGTCCCTTCGGCTGGTTGCTCGGCAGCGACTCGATGGCCTTCTCGGCTTCCTTCATCCGGTCTTCGTCGAAGGTCGTGACGATGTTGTAGCCGCCGCGGTCGAGCTGCGACTCATCGATGTTGAGCTTGGCCATCGCCTCCTTGCGGACGTACTCCCACATGTAGCCCTTCTGGCCGCTCAGGGAGTCCTCCTTGCTCGGAGGCTGGACCTCGGGCATCTCGACCTGGTCGGCCTGCTCCTGGGTGATGAAGCCCTCGTCGACCATCGACTTGATGACGTAGTTGAAGCGGTCCTCGTAGGCACCCGGATCCTCTGCGGGGTCCGCGGCGCCGGGGCGCTGGATCATCGCGGCGAGCAGCGCTGACTCGCTGACGTCGAGGTCCTTCGCCGACTTGCCGAAGTAGTTCTGGCTGGCGACCTCGATGCCGTACGAGCGGCGGCCGAGGTAGATCGTGTTGAGGTAGTTCGCGAGGATCTCGTCCTTGCTCTGCTGCTGGTCGATCTTGAGCGCGATGAACATCTCCTTGACCTTGCGGTCGAGGGAGTGCTCGTTCGTGAGGTAGAAGTTCTTCACGTACTGCTGGGTGATCGTCGACCCGCCGCCCGCGTACTGGTTCGTCGCGACGCCGACGACGGCGCGGGAGAGACCCTTGACCGAGATGCCGCGGTTCTCATAGAAGGAGGTGTCCTCCGCGGCGATCGCCGCCTTCTGCATCGGCTCGGAGATCTCGTCGATCGGCACCGACTTGCGGTCCTCGATCTTGTAGTGGCCGATCGGCGTCTCGCCGTCGGCGTAGTAGATCGTCGACGTCTGCCCGGTGGCCTCGAGGTTCGGCTCGGGGATGTCGGTCGTCGCATAGCCGATGGCGAACGCGATGCATCCGAGGATGACGGCGCTGAGGCCGCCGACGACGAGGATGCGAAGACTCGGCAGGAAGCGCGTCCAGCCGCTCACGCCCGCACGCGGGTAGTTGAGCAGATTCTTCGCCGTCCTGCCTTTGGTGTTCGTGGGATTCTCAGCCTTGGCCATCCACAGTCCTCCAGGTCTTCTCCGTGCGCCGCAGCGGAGTCGCGACGGGGGTGGAAAAAGGGTCACAAATGGGTTTCAGTTTCGCACGCGTTCATTGGAACACCGTGAAAAATGCGGGATTACGCGCGCATTCAACTACTCTGCGGTAGAGCAGACAGCGTACCGCACCCCTGTTCACCTGGGGTTATACCTGCGTTTGCGTAAAGCAAACACTCAGACTGCGTGATTCCTCACATTCAGGCAGAGCGGCACCTCGGTGCCCATCCTATGGGGTCGTCCCCGGTGCCGCCGAATCCGCGATCCGCTCACCCCTTGAGGTCGAAGTCCGTGTCGGCGTATTCGGTCCCCTCGACGACCGGTTCGCCGCTGAAGGGGTGGAGCTGATCCTCCCGTGCCCGCAGCTCGACGCGGCGGATCTTGCCGGAGATCGTCTTGGGCAGCTCGGCGAACTCGAGGCGGCGGATCCGCTTGTACGGGGCGAGGTTGGCGCGGCAGTACGCGAGGATGTCCCGCGCGGTCTCCGCGTTCGCCTCGTATCCGCCGGTGAGCACCACGTAGGCCTTCGGCACGTTGAGCCGCACCGGATCCGGGGAGGGGACGACGGCCGCCTCGGCGACGGCGTCGTGCTCGATGAGCACGCTCTCGAGTTCGAACGGGGAGAGCCGGTAGTCGCTGGCCTTGAACACGTCGTCGGCGCGCCCGACGTAGGTGATGTAGCCGTCCTCGTCCCGCTCCGCGACGTCACCGGTGTGGTAGACGCCGCCGGCGAACGCCTCGGCGGTCTTCTCCGGATTGTTCCAGTATCCGGCCGTCAGCCCCAGGGGCGGAGGATCGAGGAGCAGGCAGATCTCGCCCTCGCTGCCCTCCTCGCCGGTCGCGGGATCGATGAGGACGACGTCGTACCCGGGCAGGACCTTGCCCATCGACCCGGACTTGAGCGGCTGGTCCGGCGAGTTGCCGATCTGCAGGGTCGTCTCGGTCTGTCCGTAGCCGTCGCGGATGAGCACGCCCCAGTCGCTCTTCACCCGGTCGATGACCTCGGGATTGAGGGGTTCGCCGGCCCCGAGCGCCTTCGTCGGCGGGGTCTTCAGCTGGGTGAGGTCGGCCTGGATGAGCATCCGCCACACGGTCGGCGGGGCGCAGAAGCTCGTCACGCCCACCCGGTCCATGGTCTCCATGAGGGCGTTGGCGTCGAAGCGGGAGTAGTTGTAGAGGAACACGCACGATTCGGCGATCCACGGGGTGAAGATGTTCGACCACGCGTGCTTGGCCCAGCCGGGCGAGGCGACGTTGAGATGGACGTCGCCGGGGGTCAGGCCCATCCAGTACATCGTCGAGAGGTGGCCGACGGGGTAGGAGACGTGGGTGTGGGCGACCATCTTCGCCTTCGACGTCGTCCCCGAGGTGAAGTAGAGGAGGAGCAGGTCGTCGGCCCGGGAGCGGCCGTGCGGGTCGAACTCGGTGCTCTCCTCATCGGCGTCGGCGTAGTCGTAGTCCTGCTGCCTGGTCGGCTCGCCGCCGACGACGATGCGGATGACCTCGGCGTCGACGTCGTCGAACTTCGCCGCGTCCTCGGGGCCGGCGACGACGAACTCCGCCTGCCCGCGCTCGACCCGGTCGTCGAGGTCGATCGGTCCGAGCTGCGTGGTCGTCGGCATGAGCACGGCGCCGAGCTTGATGCCGGCGAGCATCGTCTCCCAGAGCTCGACCTGATTGCCGAGCATGACCATGACGTGGTCGCCGCGCTTGACGCCTGCCCGCCGGAGGAAGTTCGCCACCTGGTTCGAGCGGGCCGCGAGCTCGGCGAAGCTCCACTTGCCCTCCGTGCCGTCCTGTTCGACGATCCACAGCGCGGGGTTGTCGTTGTCGACGGCGATCTGGTCGAACCAGTCGATGCCGAAGTTGAAGTGCGTGAACTGCGGCCACGCGAAGTCGGCCCGCGCGGCCTCGTAGTCGGTGCGCAGGTCGATCAGCCGGTCCCTGGCGCTGCGGAACTCGTCGGTCACGGTCATCACGGTCTCCTCGCGTGCTCGCTCACCGTCGCCTGTGACGACGGACACATGGTCTCGAGACCGAAGTTACCAGGTGCCCTCCCGCTGCGACACCGGCAGGGGTGGGGTGACCTGCGCTCTCATTCCGCGGGAGCGTTCTCCGCCCACCAGGCCCGCAGCTCCGCCTCGGCGCGCTCAGTCCCCAACGGCCCGTGCTCGAGACGCAGCTCGAGGAGGTGCTTGTACGCCTTCCCGACGAGCGGGGAGGGTTCGATGCCGAGGATCTCCATGATCTGCCGCCCGTCGAGGTCGGGGCGGATCGCAGCGAGCTCCTCCTGTGCGGCGAGCGCGGAGATCCGGTGCTCGAGATCGTCGTAGGCGAAGGCGAGCCGGTCGGCCTTCTTCCGGTTCCGCGTCGTGACGTCGGCGCGGGTGAGGATGTGGAGGCGGGTGAGCAGGGACCCGGCATCGGTGACGTAGCGGCGCACCGCGGCATCGGTCCAGCCGGCGTCGCCGTAGCCGTAGAAGCGCAGGTGGAGTTCGACGAGGCGGGCCACGGCCTTCGTCGTGTCCTTGTCGAAGCGCAGGGCCTTCATCCGCTTCGCGGTGAGCTTCGCGCCGACGACATCGTGATGGTAGAAGGTCACGGCCCCGCCGTTGACGAAGTTGCGCGTCGCGGGTTTGCCGACATCGTGCATGAGCGCGGCGAACCGGACGACGAAGTCGGGTTCGGGCAGGTGCTGCGGGTCGTCGGCGCTCATGTCCGCGCGTCGCTGCCGCGCCGCGTACTCTGCTTCGAGGTCGACGGCCTGCCGGAGCACGGTGAGGCTGTGCTGGTAGACGTCCTTGTGCCGGTGGTGCTCGTCGGTCTCGAGCCGCAGGCCGGAGACCTCGGGGAGCACATGGTCGGCGAGCCCGGTGCGCACGAGGAGATCGATGCCGGCGGCCGGGTCCGTGCCGGTGATGAGCTTGACGAGTTCGACCTGGATGCGCTCGGCGGAGATGATCGCGATCCGTCCCGCCATCGCCTCCATCGCCGCTTCGACCTCGGGGTCCGGGTCGAGGCCGAGCTGGGAGGTGAACCGGGCCGCCCGCATCATCCGCAGCGGGTCGTCGGAGAACGAGTCCTCGGCCGCCCCGGGGGTGCGGATGCGCCCGGCGAGGAGGTCGTCGAAGCCCTGGTGGGGGTCGACGAAGGTCTTCTCGGGCAGGCGGACGGCCATCGCCCCGATCGTGAAGTCGCGGCGGACGAGGTCGTCGTCGAGGCTGTCGCCGAACCGGACGACGGGTTTGCGCGATTCGGGCTCGTACGCCTCGGCTCGGTAGGTGGTGATCTCGATCTGGACGCCGGACTTCATCGCTCCGATCGTGCCGAAGTCGCGACCGATGTCCCAGTGGGCGTCGGCCCAGTCGGAGATGAGGGCGAGGATGTCGTCGGGCCGGGCGTCGGTGGTGAAGTCGAGATCGGGCATCGGCCGACCGAGAAGTGCGTCACGCACGGACCCGCCGACGAGGGCGAGTTCGAAGCCGGCGTCAGCGAAGCGGCGGCCGAGGGGCTCGAGGATGTCATCGAGGTCGTCGAGCCTGTCGTACAGCCGGACGTGCGCGCTCTGCGGATCCACCGAACTCCTTCTTCTCGATCGTCAGGTTCCCTGCCGGAGGCAACCTCCAGCCTACCGGGAGCGCGTCGGACGAAACTTCCAAGAATCGACCATTAAGGTAGGAGAATGACCACACCGATGCCCAAACCTGGACCCCGGGCATCCCGCCGCACGACGGTCGAGGAGACTTCCGCCGGGGGCATCGTCGTCGACTTCGCCAGCGATGATCTCAGTGTGGCCGTCATCGCCCGGCTCAATCGGGCGGGCAGACTCGAATGGTGCCTGCCCAAGGGCCATCTCGAGGGAGCGGAGACCGCCGCCGAGGCGGCCCGCCGTGAGGTCGAGGAGGAGACCGGGATCTCCGGCCAGGTCATCTGCCCGCTCGGCACCGTCGACTACTGGTTCACCGTCACCGGCATCCGGATCCACAAGCTCGTCCACCATTTCCTCCTGCGCGCAAGGTCGGGCACGCTCACCGTCGACAACGATCCCGATCAGGAGGCCGTCGACGCCGCCTGGGTGCCGTTCGACGACCTGCGATCGAAGCTGTCGTTCGCCAACGAGCGCCGCATCGTCGCCGCTGCTCGTCCCATGGTGCGCAGGTGGGAGCTGTGAGAGCGGTGTCCCGGTGGACCGCCGGATGAAGTCAGAGGACCTGTGATCACGCGCTTTCTCTTCGCGCTGCTGAGTGCGACCCTGCTGCTGGCAGGGTCGGTCTTCGCCTACCCGCTGACCGCCTCGGCGAGCCAGTCGGGCACCGCCTCACCGACGCGCTCGAGCGGCAGCGGGGCCGCCGACGGCGGTGACACCGACGGCGGGGAATCGGGAACCGGCGTCTCGATCGCCCTCACCGAGGTGACCCCCTGGCTCAACGGCAGCGGCACGCTCACGGTCCGCGGGACGGTGACGAACTCGACGGATGCCGCGATCTCCGACCCCACTCTGCGGTTGGGCATGTCGACGCGCAACCTCGACGCCGAATACCGCATCGAGGCGTGGAAGACCGACCCGTCGATGCACCGGGTCATCGCCGATCTCGACGACAACGGACCCGATGCGCGGAACCGCAGCTCCGCCGACAGCGACCCGGTCACCGCCGTCGATGCGACGTTCGCCGACCGGCTCAGCCCGGGCGCCACCGGCGAATTCACGATGACCGTGCCCGCCGACCAGCTCGGCCTGCCCCGGTCCTCGCCGAACACCTCGTGGGGCCCGCGCGGTCTCAGCGTCCAGCTCAGCGACACCTCGGGGGCGCTGGCGACCGGCGTCGCATTCACGACGTGGTACCCGGATCCGAAGTTCGATCAGACCCGGATCAGCTTCCTCGCCCCGGTGACGCTGCCCGGCTACACCGGCGACGGACTCATCAGCGCCGAGGAGCTCGATCGGGCCATCGCCGCCGACGGCCCGCTCACCGCGGTCAACGGAGTCCTCCAGACCCCCGGCGTCGCGATCGCCCTCGACCCGCGGATCATCGCCTCGTTCGAGGCTGCCGTCGCCGAACCGCCGCCGCCCGGCGACGACGGAGACCCCGCTGCCACCGAGGAGCCCTCGGCTCCGGCGACGGACGCCGGCACCGCGCCGCCCGAGGACGATCCGGGCGCGCAGAGCCCGGAAGAGGAGAGGGCGGCAGAAGAGCGTCGACAGCGGCTCGACACGTGGTACCGGGACTTCCTCGCAACCGCCGGCTCCCACACCGTCATCGCGCTGCCCTTCGGCGATCCCGATCAGGCCTCGCTGGCCGGCAGGGAGCTCGACGACCTCGGCCGGTTCGCGCAGGAGGAGAAGCGGCTCGTCAAGGACGTCCTGCCGAAGGCGCGGACCGACATCGGATGGCCGATCGCCGGGACGGCGACCCGCGCCGATCTCGCCGCGCTCTCGGCGGCCGGCAACAAGACGATCATCCTCGACGACGTCCAGCAGCCGCCGCTGTCGGGCATCCGGGAGAGCGCGCACTCGCAGACGCGGACGAACTCCGACGGCAGCGCGATGGTCGAAACGCTCATCAGCGACTCCGCTCTCACTGCCGCCAGTGCCGACGTCATCGCCGCCGACCGGCCGGCCGCGGCGATGAGCGAGCTCGTCGCGACGACCGCGGCGATCCAGTCCGAGGCCCCCAACCGGTCCCGCCACCTCCTCGTCCCGTTGCCGCGGACGACCGCCTCGGCGCAGTGGGAGCAGGTCGTCTCCACGGTCGCCGGCTCCCCGTGGGTCGACGCCGCCAACCTCGACAGCCTGCTCAGCAGCGACATCGAGCCGCGCGGACTGCTCCAGAAGGCGCAGGATCCCGAGCGGATCGCCACGAGCACGCTCGAAGGGCTCGCCGACATCCGTGCCCGGCAGACGCAGTTCAACAGCGTCTTCACCGATCCTGACGCCGCGAATCGCCGCACCGATCGTGCGCTGCTCGGCTGCACCTCGGTGGCGTGGACGCTCGGCGGGGACTCCGCGACGTGCCTCGACCAGGCGCAGCAGACGAGCCAGGCCCAGCTCGACAGCCTCTACCTCGAGAAGGGATCGTCGGTGCTCCTCGTCACCGGGGAGAAGACGACGATCCCCGTGACGATCGTCAACGACTCCGGCGCCGAGGCGACGCTCAAGCTCTCGATGAAACCGCAGACTCCGCAGCTGCGGGCGCAGACGACGGAGACCGTCGTCGTGCCCCCGGCGGAGACGATGCGCGTCGACGTGCCCGTCGAGGGGCTCGCCAATGCCGACGTGCCCACGCGCATCGAGATGATCTCCGAATCCGGGGTCGTCCTCCCGCAGAGCACCTCCCTGCTCGTGCGGGTGCGCGCGGACTGGGAGAACATCGGCACCGCGGTCGTCGGATTGGCGCTCGCGGCGGTGTTCGTGATCGGCTTGGTCAAGTCCGTGCGCCGCGGACGCAGGAAGATCCCGGAGCAGCAGCTGGCCGCAGCGGTCGCCCGGGCGAAGAACGACAACCCCGAGAGGAAGGGACAGTAAGTGGCGTCATTCTCCTCGCTCGCCCGCTCGTCGGCGATCATGACGGCAGGCACCCTGACCTCGCGGATCCTCGGCCTCGTCAAGGCCTCCCTGCTCGCGACCGCGATCGGCATCACCGCAGTGCAGGCCGACGTCTTCGACGTCGCGAACAAGGTCCCGAACACGCTCTACATGCTGCTCGCCGGCGGTGTCGTCAACGCCGTCCTCGTCCCGCAGCTCGTCCGTGCGGCCAAGCGCGACGACGGCGGCCAGGACTACACGAACCGCCTCCTCACCCTCTCGTTCCTCCTGCTGACGATCGTCACCGTCATCGCGACGCTCGCCGCGCCGATCCTCGTGTGGCTCTACTCCTCGGGATGGAGCCCCGAACAGCTGGCACTGGCCACGGCCTTCGCCTACTGGTGTCTGCCGCAGGTCTTCTTCTACGGGCTCTACACGCTGCTCGGCCAGGTGCTCAACTCGAAGTCGTCGTTCGGTCCCTACATGTGGGCCCCGGTGCTCAACAACGTCGTCGCGATCATCGGCCTGCTCATCTTCATCGTCGTCTTCGGCACGAACACCGCCTCCCCGCACACCCTCGACACGTGGACGCCGGACAAGATCGCCCTCCTCGGCGGGTCGGCAACGCTCGGCGTCGCGGCGCAGGCGCTCATCCTCATCTGGCCGCTCAAGCGCATCGGGTTCTCATACCGGCCGACCTTCGGATTCCGCGGAGTCGGCCTCGGCACCGCCGGCAAGGTCGCGTTCTGGACGTTCGCGGCGATGCTCGTCGGACAGCTCGGATTCCTCATCATCTCCCGGGTCGCCGCCGGCGCCTCGGTGCCGGGGGAAGGGAACGCGTCGAACGCGGCGTACACCAATGCCTACCTCGTCTTCATGCTTCCGCACTCGCTCATCGCGGTCTCCCTGGCCACCGCCCTCTTCACGTCGCTGAGCAGGAACGCCGCCGACCACGACACGGCAGCGGTGAAGTCGGACTTCTCAATGGGCGTGCGCACCGTCGGGCTCATCAACTCCTTCGCCGTCGCCGCCCTCGTCGTCCTCGCCTCGCCCGTGGCGATGATCATCGCCGGCTCCGGCCGGGAACAGGCGACGGCGGTCGGACTCGTCATCATCACGATGGTCTTCGGACTCATCCCGTTCAGTGCGAACTATCTCGCCCAGCGCGTCTTCTACGCCTACGAGGACGCGCGCACCCCGTTCTTCATCCAGCTGCCCCAGATCATCTTCCAGTCCCTTGCGGTGCTCTCGGCGTCGATCTTCCCGAAGTCCGTGACGGTGGCGATCATCGGCCTCGTCATGAGCCTCGGGTACCTGTTCGCGATGATCCTCTCGTTCGCGATCCTGCGCCGCCGCCTCGGCGACATCGACATCAGAGCGATCGCGAAGGCGCATGTGAAGTTCCTCATCGCGGCGCTCGCGGCCGGCCTCGCCGGATTCGGAATGCTCCTGCTCTTCCCCGACTTCGCCCTGGCCGGCCGATGGCAGGCCTTCGTCACCACGGCTGTCGTCGGATCGGTCATGCTCCTTGTCTACATCGGCGCCTGTTTTCTGCTCCGTGTCAGAGAGTTGCATTCGATTATTGGGCTCGCAGCTGGAAAACTGAAGAGATAGCCTGCCCAATCCCCGCCCCCGGAGGTGATCCCCCTGATCGATATCGAACCCGGCATGGTCGTAGCCGGTCGCTATGTCGTATCAACGGTCGACCGCCCCTGGCTCGAGGACAAGCCCGCTGTCGGCACGGTGTGCACGGCTCTCGATGCGATCCTCGATGAACCCGTCCTCATCCACGTCGCCGACGCCGAGGCCTCCTCCGACGTCCTCGAAGCCGCCCAGCGCGTCTCGATCCTCGGCGACCCCCGCATCGCCCCGACCCTCGACGTCGGGCATTCGAACGGCCTCGACTACGTCGTCTCCCAGCGCATCGCCGTCACCGCGCTCGGACAGATCCTGCCGAAGACCCCGTTGCCCGTCGACGCGGCGAAGGCGCTCATCGGGGAGATCGGCACGGTTCTCGTCACCTCGGCGCGGCGGGGACTCTTCCACATGTTCCTCCGGCCGAGCGTCGTCGGGATCACCTCGTCGGGCGGCATCCTCGTCTCCGGCATCGGCATCGACGCGGCCCTGGCGCTGGGCACCGGGGTCATCGACCCGGACGACTACACGCCGACGAAGGCCTCCCGGCAGGACGCCCTCGACCTCATCCGGCTCTTCTATGCGGCGGTGACCGGCTACTGGCCCGCCGAGGAGGGCATGAGCGGAGTGCCCGCGGCACCGCGGGAGAACTCGCGGATCGCCCGTGCGAAAGCGCTCAACCCCGAGGTGCCCGCAGAGCTCGACGACTTCATCAGCGGCGTGCTCACCGGGCAGGACCCCGGTCCGGGATCCGTCGCCGAGGTGCTCGGCTTCATCGACGAGTGGGACGCCGAGCTGCTCCGCTACGTCAACCGCACCCCGGCGGCCGAGAACGACAAGCTCTTCGACGCCTCACCGGCGAGCTTCGAGGAGGCCACGAGCCTGCCGACGGCGGGGACCCCGACGATCGGCGGAGCGACGACACCGGCGAGCGAGGACCAGGTCAAGGCCGCGCTCGTGCGCATCGGCATCACCCGGCCGGGGACGAGGGGACTCGCTGCCGGAGTCTCCGGTCGCACCACCGGACGATACGCCGATCGGATGCAGATGCGGAAGGCATCGAGCTTCCCGATCGGGGCCGAGCAGATCGACAATGCCGCGAAGGACTGGGACGAGTGGCAGCCGGAGCAGACCTACTCGGAGTACTCGGGCTACTCGGCCCACGAGTACGACGAGAACCTCACCTCGCCGATCCTCAACCGCGACGAGCCCGAACCGGACACTCAGGCCCTCGACATCGTCGCGATCGACGAGGAGGAGGACGAGAACGACACCCGCGTCATCATCGACGACGAGGACGACGGCTCGTGGTTCCTCGGGGGGATGTTCGAGACCTCGGAGCAGCAGCGCGAGCATCAGCTGCGCGAATACGAGCGTGAGCGCCGGATCTCGAAGGCCAAGGAGGAAGAGGCTCGCCGGCGTCTGGCAGCGCTCGAGGCGTCCTCGGCGGCCCGCCAGGAGGAGGCCAATGCCGCGACTCCGCCGAAGCAGATGCGCCGGCTCTCGCCGGAGACCGTCGACGAGCGCCCCACGGCAGCCGGCCTCGGGGCCGGTTCCGGCTCGGGCGGCGGCGGCTCCGGGTCCGGCGGCGGTTCGGGTGCCGCAGCGGCCGCAGGTGCGGGAGCCTCCGGCGCGGGCGGTTCACCTTCGAACAGTCGCACTGCCGTCGCCGGAGCGGCTGCGGGTGCCGGAGTGGCCGGTGCAGGTGCTGCCGCTGCAGGTGCCGGCGGCGCCGGTGCCCAGCCACCCGGAGGCACGGGCGCACAGTCACGTGCGGCCGGGGGGCGGGGCGGCAACGGCGGAGGCGCCGCGGCGAGCTCCCGGGCGGTCGCCGCTGATGAGGATCCGCAGGCGGCGAAGACGCGCACCCGCAAGCCCTTCGCACTGCTCGTCCTCGGTCTCCTCGTCATCGCCGCCGTCATCATCGGCATCATCGTCGTCAACCTCAACTCGGGCGGGGACGAGCCGACCGCCACACCCGCCTCGACGGCTCCGAGTCAGCCGGCCGAAGAGCAGCCCACGGAGGAGCCTCAGGCTGAGCCCCCGGTGATCGACAAGGTCACGGCGCTCGACCCGCAGGGCGATGACACGGAGAACGACGATCAGGCCAAGGACGTCATCAAGGGCGAGAAGGGGTCGTGGCGCACCGACCGGTACAACTCGGCGGAGTTCGGCAACCTCAAGGACGGCGTCGGCCTGCTCTTCGAGTTCGAGAAGACGGCACCCGTCAGTGAGGTCACCGTCGTCTCGTCGACGTCGGGCGGAGCGTTCGAGATCCTCAGCGGCGCAGACCCCGAGTCGGCGAAGAAGGTCGGCGAAGGGGAGTTCGACGATGCGAAGGGCGGCGTCACCGTCACCCTCGATGAGGGCGTCGACACCGACAGCCTCATCCTCTGGGTCACCGAGCTGCCCCGCGACGACGGCGGATACCGGGCCGTCATCAGCACCGTCGACATCGCCTAGCCACTCCGTCGGAGGACAACCGAACCCCGTCGGGCGGTCAGCACCGATCGACCGCCTCGGCGAGGAATAGTCACCGAGTATGCTCGGTTACCTAGAGAGCACCCAATCAGCGCCGCTGCGGCGCGACATGACAGAACACACAACAGGGACAGGGAACGCACATGACTGACACTCAACTCGTGATCATCGGGTCGGGACCGGCCGGGTACACGGCCGCGATCTACGCCGCCAGGGCCAACCTGTCTCCTGTGGTCATCGCGGGCTCGGTGACGGCCGGCGGCGAGCTCATGAACACCACGGACGTCGAGAACTACCCCGGCTTCCCGGCCGGCATCCAGGGCCCCGAGCTCATGGAGAACATGCGCGAGCAGGCGGAGCGGTTCGGGGCGCAGGTCGTCTACGACGATGTCGAGACGCTCAAGCTGCACCCCGGTGCCCATCAGATCGAGACCGCTCTCGGGTCCCGCTACACCGCGAAGGCCGTCATCCTCGCCACGGGATCGGCCTACCGCGAGCTGGGGCTGCCGAACGAGAAGAAGCTGTCGGGCCACGGTGTGAGCTGGTGCGCGACCTGCGACGGCTTCTTCTTCCGTGACCAGCACATCGCCGTCGTCGGCGGCGGCGACTCGGCGTTGGAAGAGGCGACGTTCCTCACCCGCTTCGCCTCGAAGGTCACGCTCATCCACCGCCGTCAGGAGCTGCGTGCGTCCCAGGCGATGCAGGATCGGGCGAAGGCCGACGAGAAGCTCGAGTACATGCTCGACACCGAGGTCGAGGCGATCCACGGCGAGGACGCGCTGACCGGGATCACCGTGCGCAACACGGAGACGGGAGAGACCTCCGAGCTGCCGGTGACCGGTCTGTTCGTCGCGATCGGCTCGGATCCGCGCACGAGCCTGTTCGCCGAGCAGCTGCCGCTGCGTCCCGATGGCTACCTCGAGGTCGAGGGCCGCTCGTCGAAGACCGCTGTCGAAGGCGTCTTCGCCGCCGGCGACGTCATCGACTCCGTCTACCGTCAGGCGATCACCGCTGCCGGGTCCGGCTGCGCCGCGGCCCTCGACGCGGAGAACTATCTCGCGGATCTCGACGCCTCCGATGTCCTCGAGGCCGAGGGTGACCACGAGGCCGCCGTCGAGGTGATGAACGCCTGAGCCGGTTTCCCTGAGGAGCCGACTTGCCTGAAGGACGGAAATCCCTAAGGGACCGAATTCCCTGAGGATCCGAGAATCCTCGGTCCAGCGGGCCGCGGCCTCGGGGAATGAAACCCGCGTGCACGCTGTTGCCGCTTATGACACTCACCAGCAGAAAGGGAGATCATGTCGACCGACGTCACTGACGCTACATTCGAAGACACCGTCCTCAAGTCGGACAAGCCCGTGCTTGTCGACTTCTGGGCACCCTGGTGCGGGCCCTGCCGCATGGTCAGCCCCATCGTTGATCAGATCGCCGACGAGAACGCTGACAAGCTCACCGTCGTCAAGGTCAACACCGACGAGAACCTCGAGACCGCGAGCAAGTACGGAATCACCTCGATTCCCGCTCTCTACGTCTTCAAGGACGGTGAGGTCGCGAAGACCATCATCGGCGCCCGCCCGAAGCCTGCCCTCGAAGACGAGCTCAAAGACTTCATCTGATCAAGTTCCAAGGCGCCTGTTGTAATATCAACAGGCGCCTTCGGCGTACATCCCCGCAGTTTCACATCCTCAGCACAGCAGATTGGCACGACATTGAATCACCAGGAACGACCGCAGTTCAGAAGCGGAGACGCTTCAGAGGTCCTGCCGGCGATCAAATCGCAGATGGCGCGTCTGGGTCTCAATGTCGGAGATCCCCGCGGCGAGGACTTCGATCGGCCGTTCGAACTCGCCGTTCGGCAGTTCCAGCAGACCCGGGGGATCCTCTGCGACGGTGTGCTCGGCTCTGAGACGTTCACAGAGCTTGATCGTGCCCGTTTCCAGCTCGGTGACCGTGTACTCCGTTTCGACCCCGTCAAGGTCCTCACAGGCGATGATGTGCTCACCCTCCAGCGCAGTCTCTCGGGTCTCGGTTTCTATGCCGGCCGAATCGACGCCGAGTACGGCGCTGCCACCGAGGCGGCCGTCAAGGAGCTGCAGATGGGTCTGGGAGCGAAGGTCGACGGCATCGCCGGCCCGCAGACTCTCCGTGGACTCGACGCCGTCGACCGCAAGCACACGACGGGGAACCTCTACGCGCTCGAGGAGACGGCACGCGTCGCAGCATCCGGGACCTCGTTGGCCGGTCGGACCTTCGTCATCGAAGCGGCCACCACGACCACCGATTTCGTCACGCTGCCGATGAACGAGTGGCAGAAGAAGCTCGAACGCGATGTCACTACAGATGTAGCCGGACGTTTGGCCGGCCGTCTCGAAGCGGTCGGGGCCGGAGCCATCGTGCTCGACGGCGACGCGGCAGAGATCAACGCCGCAGATCAGCTCGGTGCCTCAGCGGTCATCACCGTCACCGCCGACGTCAGCCGCTCGCCCGGGGCGAACGGTCTGGCGACGTTCTACTTCGGGCATGAGGAGCACCCGGATCTCAACTCGCCTGTCGGGAAGCGACTGGCCTCTCTCATCCAGAGCGAGATCACCGCGCGCACGGGTATGCTCGACTGCCGCTCGCACGGACGCACGTGGTCGTCACTCAAGCGACTCCGGACACCCAAAGTCCATGTCGTCACGGGGTACCTCACCAACGCCGACGATCGCCGCAACCTCGAGGACCCCGCGGTGCGCGACGCCATCGCCGACGGCATCGCGGCGGCATTGCAGCGCCTTTACGTGAAAGAGGATGCCGACCCGGCAACCGGCACGCTCAGTCTCGCCGAGATCAAAGCCTACGGCTGACGCCGAGGCGCACACTCAATCAAAGCCTACGGCCGACGCCGATGCGTACACACGCTGGCGCATGCATTCACTCGCTGGCACAACCGCTACCGAGACGGGTCCTGAGAGCTCTCATCGATTCTTCGCCAGAAAAAGTTAGGACCGGCGAGGATCTTCATCAGACCGACCGGCCTTTTGAGTTGGAATTCTCGTGGGACGGACCCAAGTTATCCAATTGCCAAACCGGCCGCGAAACATACTGCGCTCAGTCCTTACGGTTTACGGTCCGCTCGCCGACGAGGTCGTCCACTGAGTGCGGATACACAACCGTCCAGCGCTGACACCAATGACTGTACGGCGATCGCTGCGATGGACCGGCATAACGACGTTGGCTGAGGTTTCACGTGAAACAATGACGAACCCTCGATTGCGCGGTTAGCAGAAGGGAACTAGCACGCTCGCCCGTCACTCATTCGCGGAAAAGCCGTTCCCCGTGAAACACACCGACCGCTTCACTCGGAACATGTCGAGACGCCTTCGGGCGGGGACTTCCGAGATTGAGAGACGCGACTTGAATCGGCTCGCTATTGAACGCTTTTCCAGCGCCGCGGCCACCATGCAAAGTGCCCAGTTTCAGGCGACTGACGGATGAATTCGCCTCGGCGACGACGGCCTACGCGTTTTACAGAAAGGCCGAAACCTCAATACGATGCAATGACCGAGCCTTCATGAGGCGGCGCGGAGAAGTTTGATTGTTCAGGCGCCGATCCACTGTAGTCACGGTAGCAAACGCCCGATCCGTTCCACGTGAAACAACCGACTCACCGTTCCACGTGAACCACCCACGTCTGTGTTCCACGTGAAACACCCGATGCAGAGGGAAGGCAAGAAGATTTGACGCCCGGCAGCTAAACAGACGGACAAGCGCCCCGAATAGCTGTATCCGCAATGCACTATCGACCATTCTGCGACGACGCGAGGCAGAAGGTCATGCTCTACGGTCCTTTGGGGAGGCTAGTACGACTGTCGACAACAGCGCCTGCAACACTGCATCTTGAACCTTGAAGGACCGGGCAGGCCGTTTCACGTGAAACACCTACGCATTCTCAACCATGCTGGCAATGCCTCACACGGGACTCGGCTGCGTCGGCAATAATGGTCTCCGAGTGGCCCTGTTTCACGTGAAACGCCGAGCTCTATCGAACTGCGGGGTAATATTCTGTGAATCAGGCGCACCCTGGCATCTCTCTCCCGGATTCGACTTCATCGATCCAGTGCTGTCGGAGATAGCAGATCAAGCGCTACGATCGATTCTGCTCCAGACGCTCGGCAACACGAAGACACAGACGCGCCATCTGATTCGTCCACATAGCCACGAACCCCAGGAAGTGAACAGAACCCAACCATTATGGACGATCGCGAGGGGGGCACAGGAGGAGGGCAGCCCCGGGACATCAGACAGAAGCACATGCTCAACCACTGTCTACGCTATACGGACCACGACGAACCGCAGCTGTGCCGGTTGAGGGTAATCTAATCGTTTCGCTAAAACGTCTGTTTCACGTGAAACAATACCCGCCAACCGGCTCGTAGCTTGTAAAACCACGACGAACGACGAGCTTGCAGGTGGGAACTACGAGAATCCCTACGCCACCGCGTCCGTTTCACGTGAAACCGTACTTAGCAGCCAGCGTGTGGCTGGCTGTAACCACGACGAACCACGAACCTCCACGTTAGAATCACGAGAATCCCAACGCCACCGCGTCCGTTTCATGTGAAACCATCCTCGCGGACCAGATTGTGGCTGCAGGGCGAGGTCAAATCTGACGCTCCGACTACGATTCTCAGCACCGATTGGCTGAATCTGATGATGGTGTTTCACATGAAACCACAGGCATTTCGTTCCAACGAATTCTCACCGGATGGTCATTCTCAGAACGCACGTCATCGCAACAGTAGGTGTCCGTCGCTAACTACCGTGCGAAAGTTCCAGAATTTCCTGGTTTCGCGTGAAACATACTCATCCCCTGAAGTGCGATTGGCCGGTCTGCGAATGGACAAGAGACGGCGCCGCGCCGAACTTGGCTCGAGCCGGTCTGTGCTTGCGTAGGGGCCAGCCGATAGTCGTTCTGCGAGCGATCTGTGATCGGCATTGCGGGGAGCCCTAGTTGTCCATTCCTTCAACGGTCATGCAACTTGGCGAATCACGCGACGGCAGCGACAACGAAACGGCGCTGTCACGGGGAAATGATGCTGGAGCACCGTCGAATCGCAGACTGCACAACCGTTCACCTAACGATTGTTGGCCTGACGCTATCTGAACTGTCCGGCAGCGCGGCCGCTGAACAACGGGTGCAACGGGGACGCGGTACTCAGAAGGCGCGATAGAGGTGACTGTCCCCCGGGTGCGGCAAAGACACCTGCCGAGAAGCCGGGTGCCGTTCCGTTTCACGTGAAACCCATCAAATAAGGGCCGATCACCCACGGAGATCAGCCGTTCCATGGAGTTCAGCCATTCCACCGAGCCTGCAGACCGCAGCCACGACGAACGGAATCGTCTGGGGACGTCGTACCAGCAACGGTTCAGACACATTCGACGAACGGGCGAAGGAGAGCTTCTGGATATACCCGACGACGACTTCAACCCCGAACTGACGGCAACCGAACACGAACTCATTGATTGAACAGTATCGTTTCACTCACGAATCGCACCAAGGCCCCGCTAGCTGTACTGCCCAGCGACGTTGGTTAAGCGGCTGATGGGTGGCTGGTTCCCGATGGCGGTGTGGGGCCGATGATGATTGTACTCATGGATCCATGCCGGTAGGGCCTCGCGGCGCGCGGTCTCGCTGCCATAGAGCCTGGCGTAGGCCCATCCGTCGTTCAAGGTCCGGTGGAAGCGCTCGATTTTGCCGTTGGTCTGGGGCCGGTAGGGCCGGGTCCGCTTGTGCTTGATGCCCAGGTCGGTGCAGGCATCACGCCAGGCGTGCGAGCGATAGGCGGAGCCGTTATCGCTCAAAACGCGCTCCACCTCCACGTCCCGGGCCGCGAACCAGGCCACGGCCCGCTCGAGCACGGCGATGGCCGTGAGGGCCTTCTCGTCGTTGTGGATCTCCGCGTAGGCGATCCTTGAGTGGTCATCGATCACGGTGTGCACGAACGCGGTACCCAGCCTCGGATGCCCGCTGGAAGTGCGCTGGCCGGTGCGGTTCGCCGTCGCCCGTGAGTTCTGTTCCCCGGCCTGCCGGCCCAGGAACCGATGTCCGCCGCCATCGGGGACATTGCCGAACTTGGTGACGTCCACGTGGATCATCGCCCCGGGATACGAGTGTTCATAGCGGCGGATCGGCTCGCCGGTGATCCTGTCGATGTAGCGCAGCCGGTTGATCCGGCACCGCACCAGCACCGCATGCACCGTCGAGGCGGCCAGGCCCAGGTGGAAGGCGATCTGGACCGGGCCCATGCGCTTGCGCCAGCGCAAGGCCACGATCTTCTTCACCATGGCCTGCGGGGTGCGGTTCGGGCTCGAGCGTGGCCGGCTGGGCTTGTCGGCCATGCCGTCCTCACCGTGGGCGCGGTAACGGTCCGCCCATCGTTTGGCCGTGGGCCAGGAGACCATGTACTGCTTCGCCGCGGTGGAGACACTCCAGCCCTCGTCGACGATGAGACGGGCAATCTTCAGACGTGCTTTTGGGGTCAATGCTGCATTAGCGTGGGACACGAAGGCCTCCTGTTTGTGAAGCGGTTTCTTAGACAGCTCCACTCCACATCAGGGGGCCTTCGTCATCCCATCAATTCAGATCGTGTCGTCGCAAGAATTCAACCAACCTGCCTGGGCAGTACAGCTAGCGGGCCAATCGACCTCTGCTTGCTGATGTTTCACGTGAAACCAGCGGGAATGGCGCCATTCAAACCGTCCAGCTTGCGAAGGATTCGCCTATCCACACGGGGAAATCAGCTCAACTCAGTCAGCTCTGGGTGCTCCGACTGATGTGACTCGTTCACAACAGGGCGGATGCACGATCGCATGCCCACAACCAGCGGAGGGGGCAACGAGAAGGTCAGCGGAGAAGAGAACGGGCGACTACTCGGTGGACTTCACGCCAAGCAGCGACAGGATTCGATCGAGATCCTCCTGGTTGGCGAACTCGACGCTCAGCTTGCCCTTGCGCTTGCCGACCGTGATGTTGACCTTCGTGTCGAGACGGTCGCCGAGTCGTTCGGCGACCTCGATGAACTCAGGCGCGACTCGTGACGTTGCACGTGAAACATTCACGGAGTCCCCACGATTGAGGAGGACGACGGCTTCCTCGGACGCCCGAACGGACAGTCCCTCTGCGACGATGCGCTGCGCGAGGACTTCCATCTGCTCGGGATCCTTGAGCCCGAGAATCGCCCGAGCGTGGCCGGCGGAGATCACGCCGGCCGCCACGCGACGCTGAACGAGCGGGGGCAGACGAAGCAGACGCAGGGTGTTGGAGATCTGCGGACGCGACCGACCGATACGCTCCGACAGCTCCTCCTGGGTGCAGTTGAAGTCCTCGAGCAGCTGTCCATAAGCTGCAGCCTCTTCAAGCGGATTGAGTTCAGCGCGATGGAGGTTCTCAAGCAGGGCATCACGGAGCAGATCGGTGTCATCGACGAAACGGACGATCGCGGGAATCGTGGCGAGGCCGGCTTCCTTCGTCGCTCGCAGGCGACGCTCACCCATGATGAGCTCGTAACGCTCGTCAGCGCCCGGCTTGCGTCGGACGACAACCGGCTGGAGAACGCCGATCTCACGGATGCTGTGAACGAGTTCAGCGAGTTGATCCTCATCGAAGACCGTCCTCGGCTGACGAGGGTTCGGGTCGATGAGTTCAACCTCGATCTCGCCGAACGCGGTGTCGGGGATCGAATCCATACCGGGTCCGTCGTCGAACTCGGGGCCGTCGTTCGAGGAGCCACCCGTGGAGTTCACTACTTCAGTAGTGTCAGTGGCTTCGACCTGCTTCTCACTCTGGTCAATGGTCTCATCCACCGGTTCGGTGGCGTCCACATCGGCGTCGTCATCGTCGAGCGAACCGCCCTTCGAGGTGTAGACCCCGGGGTGCTGCTCACGGACATCATCAGCCGTCTCAACGTCGTCGATCGACCGAGAATCGCCGATGGACGCAGAGCTCTCAACCGACGCAGAACTCGCGCTCGAACCGGCAACATCGTCAGGCGCGACCGACGGTACAGTCGTCTGCTCGTCGACTACAGCCGATTCATCGTTTGCGGAGTCGGAGACAGGAGCAGGCTTGACCGCGGTCCGCTTGTCCGCGGACGCCGGCACCTTGCTGGTCGCGGTCTTCGGAGTGGCAGTCTTCGCAGTGCCGGTCTTGGCGCCCGATGATTTCGCTGTCGACGCCTTTCGGGTCGACGACTTGGCCGAAGAGGACTTCGCCGTCGACTCGGTCTTCGCTCCGCCCGTCTTCGCACCGCTCGACTTCGACGCCGACTTCGCTGCACCTGATTTCGCAGAGGTGCCGACCGTGGCGCCCGTGCCCGATTCGGCCGCAGTCCCAGCTTTCGCAGCGCCCTTCGCCGCGCTCGTTGTGGCCGCAGACGCCTTGGTGCCGCCCTTCCGGGATCCACCCGCGGAAGAGGTCTCCGTGGCGTCCGCCTTCGGCTTGCGACGACGTGACGACTGCATCGACGCCGCAGGGTCGGTCCGCCGGGTCCGGGTCGACTTCGAGTCCTCGGCCGGGGCTGAACCGCGCGACTGCTCCTCGGCACTGCCGCCGGAGAAGAAGACATCGACGGGACGATCACTCGTCGCAGCGTCGGGGATGAGCGCGCCGAGACCCCGTCCCAACCCGCGCTTCTTGCGTTCAGCCACGTTCCACTCCTCGGTTCGCGATCTCTTCAGCAGCTTCCAGGTAGGACAGAGCGCCGCTGGAATGGGGATCATAGGTGATGACAGTCTGACCGTAGCTCGGTGCCTCAGAGATCCGCACAGACCGCGGAATCGCCGTGCCGAGCACCTGCTCCGGGAAGTGGGTCCGCACATCCTCGGCCACCTGGGCGCTGAGGTTCGTGCGACCGTCGTACATCGTCAACAGGATCGTCGAGACCGACAGCTGCGGATTGAGATGCTTCTGGATGAGCTGGATGTTCTTGAGCAGCTGGCTCAGCCCCTCGAGCGCGTAGTACTCGCACTGGATGGGGATGAGAACCTCACGGGCCGAGACGAAGGCATTGACGGTGAGCAGTCCGAGGCTCGGCGGGCAGTCGATGATGACGTAGTCGACCCGATCACCGGCAGCCGCCCGCTCCTCGAGGTAGAGACCGAGCGAACGCTGCAGACGCTGCTCACGGGCGACGAGGGACACGAGTTCGATCTCCGCGCCGGCGAGATCGATCGTCGCCGGCACACAGACGAGAGTGTCGAAGTCCGGCGCCTGCGCGACGGCGTCGCGCATCGGCACATCATCGATGAGCACATCGTAGATGCTCGTGACATCGGAGTAGTGATCGATGCCGAGCGCCGTGCTCGCGTTGCCCTGCGGATCGATGTCGATGACGAGGACGTTGAGGTTCTGCTTCGCGAGCGCTCCGGCGATATTCACCGCCGTCGTCGTCTTCCCCACACCGCCCTTCTGATTGGCGATCGTGAAGATGCGAGTGGAATCCGGCTTGGGAAAACTGACCTGCGCAAGGCGGTCGGCACGACGATTGTCGCGAGCGATCGCGGCACCTATCGGAGACGACTCGTCCATGATCGGCATTCGGCGCACTCCATCATCCATCGGGTTCACAAAGCTACTGACAGCCTAGACCACATTTGGTTCGTTCTATTTCTTCGCTATTTCCACGACACGACTGGGAACCTCGAGGATTCCGCCGTCCACGACGTGGATCGTCGGCTGCCCGAAGCGGTAGCGCTTGAGCAGCTTCTTCGCTTTGACGAGCTCACCCTCGACCGACTCACCCTTAAGCGCGAGGATCCGGCCCTCGGGCCCGATGACGTCGTGCGTCCACTCGACGAGTGTCGTCATCGCCTTGACGGCCCGCGCAGTGACGACGCTGAACATCTCCTCGTCGACGAGGTCCTCGACTCGGGCCCTGACGATCCGGACGTTGCTCAGACCGAGATCGTCGACGACCATCTTCAGCCACTCGACTCGGCGCTCCATGGGCTCGATGAGCACGACCTTCGCCTCCGGGCGCATGAGCGCGATCGGAATCCCGGGCAGTCCGGCTCCGCTGCCCACATCCCCGACGACGTCGTCGGAGGACACGAATTCAGCGACGACCGCACAGTTGAGGATGTGCCGCGTCCACAGTCGGTCGATCTCCCGCGGTCCGATGAGACCCCACTCGATGCCCGTGGTCGCCAGATGCTCCGCGTAGCGCTGGGCCAGCGGGAACGCCTCACCGAAGTACTCCTCGGTTCCCGCCGGGGGAACCTCGAGCGCGGAGAGATCAGTCATCTGCGGGGCGGACGACGACGTGGCGGCCCTCGCCTTCGCCTTCGGATTCCGACACCAGACCGGCCTTGGCGACCTGGTCGTGGATGATCTTGCGCTCGAAGCTGTTCATCGCCTTGAACGCGAACTCCTCGCCGGACTCCTTGACCTGTTCGATCGCGGCCTCGGCCTTGTCGATGAGCTCATCACGGCGGTTCGACCGGTAGCCGTCGATGTCGAGCATGAGCCATGAACGCTGACCCGTGCTCGTCTGCACAGCGAGTCGGCAGAGCTCCTGCAGAGCGCCGAGCGTCTTGCCGTCGCGACCCACGAGAGTGCGCAGGTTCGAGTCGTCCTCGTCCTCGCACACGATGGACAGCTGCGCACGCCCGTCGGCGACATCGATGTCGATGTCACCGTCGATGTCGGCGATGTCCATGAGCTCTTCGAGATAATCCGCCGCGATCTCGCCCTCTTCCTCGAGGAGCTCGGCACGGGTGGGCTTCGCAGCCTTGTCGTCGATGACTTCTTCTGACATGTCCTACCTCAGCGCTTCTTGTTCTTCTTGCGGTTCTTACTCACAGGCTGCTGACGCTGCCCGGACGACTTCGGAGCCTCCTCGGCAGGGACAGCGGCGCCTTTGACCTCTGCCTGCGGAACGGTCTTGCCCTTGCGCGCCTTGCGCTCGAGCATCTCCTTCTCCGCCTTCGACCCCGGTGCGGGCATGTTCCTGATGACCATGTGCTGCTGGACCATCGTCCACGTGTTCGACACGAGCCAGTAGAAGAGCACACCGAGCGGGAAGTAGATGCCGCCGATGCCGAAGACCACCGGCATGATGTAGAGGAGCATCTTCTGCGACTGCATCATCGGGTTGGCCATCGCGGCCTCCGACATGTTCTTCGCCATCATCTGCTTCTGCGTGATGAACATCGTCGCAGCCATGATGATGATGAGGACCGCGGTGAGCACCTTGACGGTGATGCCCGGATCCATGAAGGTCGCCGACAGCGAGACGCCGAAGACGGAGGACTCCTCGGCCTGCTGTGCGAGCTCCTGGGTGAGACCGCCGATCGCGTCGATGCGGCCTTCGGCCACGGCCTGCATGTTGTGGATGACGCGGAAGAGCGAGAAGAAGATCGGCATCTGCACGAGCAGCGGCAGACACGACGCCCACGGGCTCGTCTTGTTGTCGCGGAAGAGGCTCATCTGCTCTTCGGCCATGGCCTGGCGGGAGTACTGGTCCTTCTTGCCCTTGTACTTCGCCTGCAGCCGCTGGATCTCGGGCTGGAGGAGCTGCATCTTGCGCTGGGCGCGGATCTGGTAGACGAAGAGCGGAATGAGGAGAGCACGGATGACGACGGTGAGGCCGGCGATCGAGAGGACCCACGTCCAGCCGTTCGCGGCGGGGAGTCCGAGTGCGGTGAAGATGTCGTGGAAGATCGCGAGGATCCATGCCACTACCCACTGCAGGGGGTAGAGCAAGCTGTCGATCCAGTCCATTCAGTTCTCCTCGTTACAACGACTCGTGCGCGTCGTTCATTGTGCCATTGTTGTCAGTCGGTCGCGACATGGGCGCGGACCGGTGCGTCCCGCGCGGGACGGGCGATCACGAGCGCTCCTGCCCGTGTCCGGAGCCGGTGGTCCTCATCGCCGCAGACCGAGCTTCGCGAGCGGAGCCGGGAACGTGATCGACCCCGCCGTGGGAGAACGGATTGCACCGCAGTATCCGCCATCCAGTTAACACCATTCCCTTGAGAACTCCGTGTATCTCGAAGGCCTCGAGCCCGTACATCGAGCAGCTCGGATAGTACCGGCAGACTTGTCCGTAGAGCGGGGAGACGACGATCCGATACGCCCGGATGAACCAGACGAAGGGCATCCGGGGCGCGATGCGCAGGAACCACCACACCCCCGGCCAGAATCCGGCCGGGCGGCGCGGCACCTCCGACTCATGTCTGAGGTCGTGTTCGGCGTCCACGATTCTGCTGCTTCTTCCGGGCCTTCTCGATGAGCACGCCCACTTCGGTCTCGAGGTCGGCGAAGGCCGCCTCGGTGGCATTGGGCAGTGCTCGGATGACGAACAGGCTGCCGGTCTCCATCTCCGCCAGCCTCGGGTGCATGATCTCCCGCAGCCGGCGCTTCACCTTGTTGCGCTTGACCGCGTTGCCGACGGCCTTGGATACGATGAAACCCACGCGCGGGGCGTGGGAATCATCTGCCTCTGACAGGCTGTGCGCCATGAGGTGGTCCGAGCGCACCCGAACGCCGGCTCTGAAGACTCGTCTGAAGTCCTCGCCGCGCCGGAGCCGGTGCGCATCCGGGATCAAAGGTCAGGCCGAGACTTCGGAACGTCCCTTGCGACGACGCGAAGCCAGGATGGCGCGACCGGCACGGGTCCGCATGCGCAGGCGGAAGCCGTGCTTCTTGGCACGCTTGCGGTTGTTCGGCTGGAAAGTACGCTTGCTCACTTGAGGTCTCCGATTTCTGGGTTGCGGGTGAACGCCTGACGCGTTCTCACAAAAAACGGCGGTGCGAGTCTCGACCGCCGAGCACTCCTGTGCATAAGAGCTAGAACAGAATCGGATGCAGCCCGGTACACAGGACACTCCATCTTAGCCAAGGCCGGAGAGGCCGGTCAAACCGGCCGATCATGTTTCACGTCACCGTCTCGGCCCATTCACTCACGTTCATCTCCGCGTCGACTGCCGTCTTCCACAAGTCACAATCATGTAGTTTTCCACACGCTTATCCACCCGTGTGGAGGATTGCCCGGTCGACTCGTCAGTCCTCCACAAACTGTGGAAAACTGTGTGGAAGTCATGCACAGGTGTGGACTGTGGGACGACCGCGAACGACAACAGAGAGGATCGACGGTGTCGAATTCCAAGAACGAGCTCATCAGCCAATGGCGAACGGTGGTCTCCAACCTGGATCAGGACGCCGACCTCACGAAGCATCAGAAGAGCTTCCTCTACCTCGCGCTGCCCAAGGCGATCGTCGACAATGCCCTCGTCCTCCTCGCCGTCCGCGACGAGCATTCCCGACGCACCATCGAGACCCGCCTCCGAGAACCTCTGACCAGGGAATTCTCTCGGGTCATCGGCTTCGACGTGACCTTCGGGTTCGTCGTCGATCCCGAACTCGACGTCCCGATCCGCTTCGAGGAGCTCATCGACGAGACCGACTACGTCGCCTCCGCGCCGACCACCGGCACGACGCCGGCCGGCCAGGGATCGACGACCGCCTCGGCACCCGCCGGCCAGACCGCCACGGCTCCTGCTCACGAGCACTCCGCCCCGGCCCCGGTGGAGACTCCGGTGGCCGAGCCCGCCCCGACCCCGGCGGACCGACCCGAGACCGCCACCCCCCGCCCGGAGACCGCGGCCCCTCTCCCCGAGGCGGCGCCGGGCGTGACGGGGATGCGGGAAGCGGAGATCGCCGAGGCGACCGCTGCCCCGGCTCCGCCCGTCGACGTTCCCGGCGTCGCCCAGCTCAACCCGAAGTACACGTTCGACACCTTCGTCATCGGCGCCTCGAACCGCTTCGCCCACGCCGCCGCCTTCGCCGTCGCCGAGGCACCGGCGAAGGCGTACAACCCGCTCTTCATCTACGGGGACTCGGGACTCGGCAAGACCCATCTCCTCCACGCGATCGGGTTCTACGCGACGCAGCTCTTCCCCGAGATCCGCGTCAAGTACGTGTCGAGCGAAGAGTTCGTCAACGACTTCATCAACACGATCGGCTCATCACGGACGTCGAACGCGCTCCGTCCCGCCTTCCAGCGGCGGTACCGCGAGGTCGACATCCTCATGATCGACGACATCCAGTTCCTCCAGGGCAAGGACGCCACCGTCGAGGAGTTCTTCCACACCTTCAACGCCCTGCACAACGAGGCCAAGCAGGTCGTCATCACCTCCGACCAGCCGCCGAAGATGCTCAAGGGCTTCGAGGAGCGGCTGCGCTCTCGCTTCGAATGGGGCCTGCTCACCGACGTCCAGCCCCCGGACATGGAGACCCGCTTCGCGATCCTGCGGCGCAAGGCCGCCGGCGAGCAGCTCGACGTCCCCGACGAGGTGCTCGAGTACATCGCCTCCCGGGTCTCGTCGAACATCCGCGAACTCGAGGGCGCCCTCATCCGCGTCACCGCCTTCGCCAACCTCAATGATCAGCAGGTCGACGTCTCGCTCGCCGAAACGGTGCTCAAGGACTTCATCACCCAGGACGACACCCCGGCGATCACCGCTGCCGACATCATGGGCCAGACGGCCGCCTACTTCAGCCTCACCCTCGACGACCTCTGCGGCACCTCGCGCTCCCGGACGCTGACGACGGCGCGGCAGATCGCGATGTACCTGTGCCGGGAGCTCACGGATCTGTCGCTGCCGAAGATCGGCCAGGCCTTCGGCGGCCGCGACCACACGACGGTCATGCATGCGAACAAGAAGATTCGAACGCAGATGGCCGAGCGACGGGCCGTCTACACCCAGGTCACCGAACTCACAAACCGCATCAAACAACAGCACCGCCTATAGAAGACGCTATGCACACCTGTGGATAAGTCTGGGGACAATCCGATCACAATGGGGATAACCCTGGGGACGAAGGCCGTCGAGCACGTGGACCGCTGTGAACTACACGCCTGTGCTTACCCAGGCCTCCCCGTCCGGTCATCCTGCGGTGCACAGGCGATCCACACCCTCGCCGAGGCGGCGATCCCCTGATCTCCGGCACCTCCCCGACCGTCGTCCACAGATTCCACAGGTGCTGATACTTCTGCTGTATCAACTCAAGGGGATAGGAGGGCGGACGCCATCGACTGCGCTCGGCGGACGGCTCGGCTACCGTGCGGTCACTCCGGAGGCTGAGGACTATTCGAACATCGCCTCGGCGATGATTCTCGGATCCGAGATCCGCGGTGGTGAGCACCGCCTCGGCGATCGTCCGGGCAGCCGTGACGACCACGCTCGGGTATCGGATCATCGGTTAGGCTGTGTACAGTTTTCCGAGCACCGTCAAGCCACAGTCGCGAGCACATCGGGTGATTTCCCGAAGGAGTGAAGTGAACGCCGAAGCAACCCCTCTGAAGTTCAAAGTCAATCGTGACGTCCTCGCCGACGCCGTGACCTGGGCGACCAAGACCCTCCCCAATCGGCCCTCCGCTCCCGTCCTCACCGGCATCCTCATCACCGCCGAGACCGGCGGCACGGTGCGCCTGGCCGTCTTCGACTACGAAGTCTCCTCCCGGGTCGAGATCTCCGCCGACGTCGTCTCCCCGGGCACCGTGCTCGTCTCCGGTCGACTCCTCGCCGACATCTCCAAGGCGCTGCCCAACCAGGAGGTCACCCTCGAACAGGTCGGGTCGAAGGTCGACGTCACGTGCGGTTCCTCGCGCTTCTCGCTGATGACGATGCCCGTGGCCGAATACCCGTCGCTGCCGCAGGTCCCCGACGATTCGGGCACCGTCTCCGCCGGGGAGTTCCAGAACGCCGTCTCGCAGGTCACGATCGCCACGTCGAAGGACGACACCCTGCCGATCCTCACCAGCGTCCGCGTCGAGATCGAAGGCGAGAAGGTCACCCTGCTGGCCACCGACCGCTACCGCCTCGCCGTCCGCGAATTCACGTGGAACCCGGGTCGCCCCGACGTCTCCGCGGTCGCCCTGCTGCGCGGCCGCACGCTCTCCGATGTCTCGAAGTCCCTCGGCGGGGATGTCACGATCGGCCTGAGCACGGATGCCGGCAAGGACCTCATCTCCTTCACCTCGGCGGGACGGGTGACGACCTCGCTGCTCGTCGAGGGCGAGTACCCGAAGGTCCGCTCGCTCTTCCCCGACTCCGTGCCGATCCACGCGATCGTCGAGACCGCGGTGCTGCGCGAAGCCGTGCGTCGCGTCTCCCTCGTCGCCGAGCGCAACACTCCGCTGCGCTTCGAGGTCAGTGACGGCATGCTCACCCTCCACGCCGGCACCGGCGACGACGCACAGGCCTCCGAGGCCGTCGAAGCCGTGCTCCAGGGCGAGCCGATCACCGTGGGCTTCAACCCGCACTACATCGCCGAGGGACTCGCGGCGATCGAGAGCCCCTACGTCAACTTCTCCTTCACCCAGCCGATGAAGCCCGTCATCATCTCCGGGCAGAAGGACCTCGACTCGTCGGCCGATGAGTCGTATCGCTACCTGCTCATGCCCACGCGCATCTGAATGTGGATATCCCGACTCTCGCTGCGTAACTACCGGTCGTATCCCGAGCTCGACCTCGAGTTCGGGCCCGGAGTCACCACCTTCGTCGCCGACAACGGCACCGGCAAGACGAACATCGTCGAGGCGATCGGGTATCTCGCGCATCTGCGCTCCCACCGGGTGGCGTTCGACGCCCCACTCGTCCACGAGGAGGCGAGCTCGGCCACCGTCTCCGCCCTCGTCAACCGCGGGACGCGGCATGCCGCCGTCGAAGTCTCCATCCAGGCCAAAGGCGCCAACCGCGCCCGGGTCAACCGCTCACCCGTGAGGATCAGGGAGATCCTCGGACTCGTCTCCGCCGTCGTCTTCGCTCCCGAGGACCTCGCCCTCGTGCGCGGCGAACCGGCCGAGCGGCGGTCGTGGATCGACACCCTCGTCGTCGCCCGCAATCCGCGCTTCGCCTCGGTGATCACGGACTTCGAGCGTGCCCTCAAGCAGCGCAACGCCCTCCTCAAGCGCCTCCGCGAGGACCGCGATCCCGGACTCGAGGCGACCCTCGACATCTGGAACATGGCCTACGCCGAGGCGGCCGCCGAACTCGTCTTCGGCCGGCAGAGGGTGCTCGCCGACATCGTCGACCCGCTCAAGGAGAACTTCGCCTACATCGCCGCCGACGCCCGCCTGGAGAGGCAGGGAGTGAGCGCGACCTACGACTCGCGCATCGACTACTCGCAGACCACCTCGGCGAGCGAGGCCCGCGAACTCCTCCTCGGCGCCCTCGAGCGGCGCCGGACGACGGAGATCGACCGCGGAGTCACCCTCCACGGCCCCGGACGCGACGACCTCTCCCTGATGATCGGCTCGCACCCGGCGAAAGGGTACGCCTCCCACGGTGAGACGTGGTCGCTCGCCCTGGCGATGCAGCTCGCCGGCTGGGATCTCCTCAGCGCGGACGCGGGATCGACCGCCGAACAGCCGATCCTCGTCCTCGACGACGTCTTCGCCGAACTCGACACCGGGCGACGCAACCGGCTGGCGGCACGGATCACCGCGGCCGAGCAGGTCCTCGTCACCGCCGCCGTCGACGCCGACCTGCCCGCGGGTCTCGATGGCGCGCGGATCGATCAGTCGACAATGCTCCGGACCGACGGCCCGGATGAGGAGCCCGCCTCATGAGCGGCATTCAACGCGACGAGGCGACCCCGGTCGCCGCCCTCGAAGCCCTCGACCGGGTGCGGCGGATGGAGGCGACCGAGGCGCGATTCGTCCGCAGTCGCCGCCGCTCCCGCATCCGCGCGGAGGTCACGTACACCTCGGCGGGCAAGGACCGACGCGATCCCACGGCGATCTCCTCGGTCCTCGGCGGACTCATCAGTTCCCGCGGCTGGTCGTCGTCGATCGACATCGGCAAGGTGCTCGGGCGCTGGCCCGACCTCGTCGGCGAACAGGTCGCCCGCCACTGCACTCCCGTCGACTTCTCTCCGCCGCTGCTCGTCATCGCCGCGGACTCGACGACCTGGGCCACGCAGCTGCGGGTGCTGCGTCCGACGATCCTTCGGGCCCTCGAGGCGGGACTGGGATCCTCGACGATCACCGAACTCGAGATCCGCGGGCCGGCCGGGCGGACCTTCAAGAAGGGCCGCCGCAGCGTGCGCGGACGCGGTCCGCGCGACACCTTCGGATAGAGGGAGATCGGCGATGTCGGCAGAATCAGCAGAAGGCCTGTAGCGGCGATAATCGGACCCGTCTGCGTCCGGGGGTACGTCTGCCGGGTCGAAAATCCCGATATGGACGTTTCTGTGCCGCTTGCGGGCATTTGTCAGCCGTGCGCGGTAGAATAGTGAGCTGATAACGTCCATTTGCACGAGGAGTCACATGACGACCGAGGAACAGCCCCATTACGACGCCGGGGACATCACGGTACTTGAAGGTCTCGAAGCGGTCCGCAAACGCCCTGGCATGTACATCGGGTCGACCTCGGAGCGCGGACTCCACCACCTCGTGCAGGAGATCGTCGACAACTCCGTCGACGAGGCGATGGCCGGATACGCCGACGACATCGACGTGACGATCCTCGCCGACGGCGGAGTGCGCGTGGCCGACAACGGCCGCGGAATGCCGGTGGCGATGCACCCGACCGAGCACAAGCCCACCGTCGAGGTCATCCTCACGATCCTCCACGCCGGCGGCAAGTTCGGCGGTGGCGGCTACGCGGTCGCCGGCGGCCTCCACGGCGTCGGCTCGACCGTCGTCAACGCGCTCTCCGAGCGCCTCGACGTCGAGGTCCTCCGCGACGGCTACCACTGGACGATGGACTTCCGCCGGGGCGTGCCCACCGGTGAGCTGCAGCGCGGGGAGCCGACGGACAGGACCGGCACGATCGTCACCTTCTGGCCCGATGCGGAGATCTTCGAGACCACCGACTTCTCCTACGAGTACCTGCGCGCGCGGTTCCAGCAGATGGCCTTCCTCAACAAGGGTCTGAAGATCAGGCTCATCGACGAGCGCCACGCCCAGGTCGACGACGACAATGTCCAGATCGACGAGGACGAAGAGGCCGACGCAAAGCCGCGCGAGGTCACGTACCAGTACGATCACGGGCTGCTCGACTACGTCGAATACCTCAACTCGGCGAAGAAGGTCGATCTCATCAACCCCGACATCATCGTCTTCGAAGCCGAGGAGACCTCCGAGACGCTCTCCCTGGAGATCGCGATGCAGTGGACGACGGCCTTCAGCGAGTCGGTCCACACGTATGCCAACGTCATCAACACGCATGAGGGCGGCACCCACGAGGAGGGCTTCCGCACCGCGCTGACCTCGCTCATCAACGGCTACGCCCGCGAGCAGAAGCTGCTGCGGGAGAAGGACCCCAACCTCACCGGCGATGACATCCGCGAAGGCCTCACCGCCGTGATCTCCGTCAAGGTCGGCGACCCGCAGTTCGAGGGACAGACGAAGACGAAGCTCGGCAACTCCGAGGTCAAGGGCTTCGTCCAGCGCGTCGTCCGCGACGAGCTCGGACACTGGCTCGAGTCGAACCCCGCCCAGGCCAAGGACGTCGTGCGCAAGGCGCTGCAGGCCTCGCAGGCCCGACTCGCCGCGCGCAAGGCCCGTGAGGCGACCCGGCGCAAGGGCCTCCTCGAGTCCTCGGGCATGCCCGGCAAGCTCAAGGACTGCCAGTCGAAGGACCCGAACATCTCCGAGGTCTTCATCGTCGAGGGCGACTCTGCCGGCGGTTCGGCCGTGCAGGGACGCAACCCGTTCACGCAGGCGATCCTGCCGCTGCGCGGCAAGATCCTCAACGTCGAGAAGGCCAGGCTCGACCGGGCACTCGGCAACAACGAGGTCCAGGCGATGATCACCGCCTTCGGCACCGGCATCGGCGAGGAGTTCGACCTCGACAAGCTCCGGTACCACAAGATCATCCTCATGGCCGACGCCGACGTCGACGGCCAGCACATCACGACGCTGCTGCTCACCCTGATCTTCCGGTACATGAAGCCGCTCATCGAACACGGCTACGTCTACCTCGCGATGCCGCCGCTCTACAAGATCAAGTGGTCGAACGCGCCCTACCAGTTCGCCTACACGGACAAGGAGCGCGACGCGCTGCTGGCCACCGGCAAGGCCGAGGGCAAGCGGCTGCCCAAGGAACAGGCGATCCAGCGCTACAAGGGCCTCGGCGAGATGAACTACGAAGAGCTGTGGGAGACGACGATGGATCCCGACACGCGTCTGCTCCGGCAGGTCACCCTCGACGACGGGATCGTCGCCGACGAGATCTTCACCGTCCTCATGGGCGACGACGTCGACTCACGTCGCCGCTTCATCCAGGAGAACGCGAAGGACGTCCGCTTCCTCGACATCTGAGCCGGCATGCGGATCCGGATGCCCCACCTCGGCGCCGGATCCGCACTCCTGCCACGCACATTCCATCCGCCGCCGTTCGCCACGGACCCCGCGCCTTCACGGGCGGGAGCGCTGCTCCCGCTGAGGGAGAGGGCACCGAGGCCAGAAGAACGGTCACGACACAAGGGAAGAGCCCACATTGGCTGACGATTTTGAAACCCCCACCGAGATCAACCGCGTCGAACAGGTCGATCTCAACCTCGAGATGCAGAAGTCGTACCTCGACTATGCGATGAGCGTCATCGTCGGGCGCGCGCTGCCCGACGTCAGCGACGGACTCAAGCCCGTCCACCGCCGCGTCCTCTACGCGATGTACGACGGCGGGTACCGCCCCGACCGCAACTTCTCCAAGTGCGCCCGCGTCGTCGGCGACGTCATGGGCCAGTACCACCCGCACGGCGACTCCGCGATCTACGACGCCCTCGTCCGCCTCGTCCAGCCGTGGACGATGCGCTACCCGCTCATCGCCGGACAGGGCAATTTCGGCTCACCCGGCGACGACGGGGCCGCAGCACCGCGGTACACGGAGTGCAAGCTCGCGCCGCTGGCCATGGAGATGGTCCGCGACATCGACGAGGACACCGTCGACTTCCAGCCGAACTACGACGGCCGCAGCCTCGAGCCCGTCGTCCTGCCCTCCCGGTTCCCCAACCTGCTCGCCAACGGCTCGGCGGGCATCGCGGTGGGCATGGCGACGAACATCCCGCCGCACAACCTCCGCGAGCTCGCCGCCGGCGCCCAGTGGCTCCTCTCCCACCCCGAGGCGACGAAGGAGGAGGCGCTCGAAGCCCTCCTCGGCATCGTCAAGGGTCCCGACTTCCCGCTCGGGGCGACGATCCTCGGCCACAAGGGCATCGAGGACGCCTACCGGACCGGCCGCGGATCGATCACCCAGCGCGCCGTCGTCGAGGTCGAGGAGATCCAGGGCCGCACGTGCCTCGTCGTCACCGAGCTGCCCTACATGGTCAACCCCGACACGCTCGCGGCGAAGATCGCCTCGTACGTCAAGGACGGCAAGGTCGCCGGCATCGCCGACCTCCGCGACGAGTCCTCGGGCCGCACCGGCCAGCGCCTCGTCATCGTCCTCAAGCGCGACGCCGTCGCGAAGGTCGTGCTCAACAACCTCTACAAGCACACCTCGCTGCAGGAGAACTTCTCCGCGAACATGCTCGCGCTCGTCGACAACGTGCCGCGCACCCTCTCGCTCGACTCGTTCCTGCGCCTGTGGGTCAAGCACCAGATCGAGGTCATCGTCCGCCGGACGAAGTTCCGCCTCCGCAAGGCCGAGGAGCGCGCCCACATCCTGCGCGGCTACCTCAAGGCCCTCGACGCCCTCGACGAGGTCATCGCCCTGATCCGCCGCTCCCCGTCCTCGGACGAGGCGCGGACCGGGCTGATGGAGCTCCTCGAGGTCGACGAACTCCAGGCCAACGCGATCCTCGACCTCCAGCTGCGTCGCCTCGCGGCCCTCGAGCGGCTGAAGATCCAGGAGGAGTCGGAGAAGATCGAGGCCCTCATCGCCGAGTACAACCACATCCTCGAAACGCCTGCGCGCCAGCGTGAGATCGTCTCCGAGGAGCTCGACGAGGTCGTCGACCGGTTCGGCGACGACCGCCGCACGAAGATCCTCGCCGGGTTCGACGGCGACGTGTCGATGGAGGACCTCATCCCCGAGGAGGAGGTCGTCGTGACGATCACGCGCGGCGGCTACGCCAAGCGCACCCAGTCGACCCTCTACCGCGCCCAGCATCGCGGGGGCAAGGGCATCAAGGGCGCTCAGCTGCGCGGCGACGACGTCGTCGAGCAGTTCTTCGTCACCTCGACGCACAACTGGCTCCTCTTCTTCACGAACACCGGCCGCGTCTACCGCGCGAAAGCCTATGAGATCCCTGAGGGTTCCCGGGACTCCAAGGGACAGCACGTTGCGAATCTCCTGGCACTTCAGCCGGGTGAGACGATCGCGAAGGTGCTCTCGATCCGCGACTACGACGAAGCCGAGTTCCTCGTCCTCGCGACGAAGTCCGGTGTCGTCAAGAAGACCCGCCTGAGCGAGTACGACTCGAACCGCACCGGCGGCGTCATCGCCATCAACCTGCGCGAATACAAGGGGGAGCCGGACGAACTCGTCTCCGCACGCATCGTCGGATCCGAGGACCACCTCCTCATGATCTCCCGCAAGGGCATGTCGATCCGCTTCGCAGCCGACGACGACTCGATCCGGCCGCTCGGCCGCGTCACCGGCGGTGTCACCGGCATGAAGTTCAAGGACGACGAGCTGCTCACCATGGACGTCGTCCAGCCGGGCACGTACGTCTTCGTCGTCACCGAGGGCGGCTACGCCAAGCGCACCCCGGTCGACGAGTACCGCGTCCAGGGCCGCGGCGGCCTGGGAATCCGAGTTGCGAAGATCACCGAGCAGCGCGGAGACTTGGTCGGAGGCCTCATCGTCGACGAGGGAGAAGAGGTCCTCGTCGTCATGGAGCGCGGTAAGGTGGTGCGATCGAATATCGACGAGGTTCCTGCGAAGGGACGCAACACCATGGGTGTGGTGTTCGCGAAGCCGGGCAAGAATGACCGTATCATCGCAGTAACCCGTGGACCCGAAACCGCAGTGGAAGACGAAGACGACGCCGAGGTTCCGGCACTCGAGGGCGCAGCTCCTCAGGCCGCGGCACCCGAGACCGAGGGTGCCCAGCCCGAGGGTGCTGCGACCGATGGTGCCGACACCGCCGGCGCAGAACCTGAAGGTCTGGACCCCGAGACCGGCAGCGAGGATGTGGAAGAGTGAGCGACAACAAGCAGTCAGGACCCGGCAAGATCATCCGCACATCGAGCGGATCGACCCGTCTGACCGCCGGTTCCGGCAAGAGCGAGACCGCTGCGAGCTCGGGTTCGTCCGGGTCCTCCGGTTCCGGCCGCTCGGGCTCCTCGGGATCGTCGAACAGCGGGCGCGGCGGTTCTGCGCCGCGCACCGGCACCTCGGCGAAGGCGGAGAAGTCCGCTGCCCCGGCGACGGAGAAGGCCACAGTCGTCGCTCCGCCGGCCCCGAAGGCCTCGCCCAAGCCCGGCCGCGCACCGTCGACGGGATCGGCACCCACCGCCCCGGCCACCTCGGCGAGCACGCAGACCGCTGACTCCCAGTCGACCGCCTCCCAAACCGCGGGCGGGACCGGCAGCGGTCCGGCCACCTCGGTGATGGGCAACGTCGCGAACACGGTGCGCGCAAGCTCCGGCGGCGTGAAGATGGGCGTGAAGAACATGGTCGACAACGGCAAGGGGAAGAAGCGGAAGGGTCCCCGGACCGTCCGCCTCACCGTCGCCGCCGTCGACCCGTGGTCGGTCATGAAGATGTCGTTCCTCATGTCCGTGGCCATCGGCATCGCGACGATCGTCGCGTTCGTCGTCCTCTGGATCGTCCTCCAGGCCACCGGCGTGATGAGCGGCCTGGAGGCGACGATGACCGAGCTCGCCGGCGCGGAGTCGGCTGAGCGGATCGTCGGCATCTTCGGCTTCGGCCGGGTCGTCGCCGCGGGCTTCATCATCGCGGTCATCAACATCGTCCTCATGACTGCGCTCTCGACGCTGGCGGCCTTCGTCTACAACATCGGCTCCCTCATCGCCGGAGGCTTCCACCTGACGCTCACCGACGACTGAGCTGAGTCTCAAATGACCGGTCTGAACTGACCGGTCCGGCAGCACAGGATCCGCGCGCCGGCACGCTGTGAGGCGTGTCACGGCGCGCGGATTTGTGCAGGGGATGCGCCGTTCGGTATATTTTTACTTCGGGTTCACCCCGAAAAGGGCCTATAGCTCAGGCGGTTAGAGCGCTTCGCTGATAACGAAGAGGTCCCTGGTTCAAGTCCAGGTAGGCCCACTTCCTTTCGAGGAGGATCATGAAGAAGTGGATTCTCTCCGGTCTCACCCTTGTGGGGCTGGGGGTGTTCTTCCGGTGGCGGCACACGAATCAGCGTGCCCAGGCCGAATGGTCAAAGCACACCGACTCGGTGTAGGGTGATAACCCACCTGGGGGTATGGCGCAATTGGTAGCGCATCTGCTTTGCAAGCAGAGGGTTAGGGGTTCGAGTCCCCTTACCTCCACTCGAGAGCAATTGAGACAGCACTCGCAGGCGTTGGCCCCGGACCTCTGGTTCGGGGCCTTCGTCGTGCCCGGGATGTGTCTGCTGCCCCAGCCCTTCTCGATACTGTTGCCGTCCTCGATACTGACTGTCATCCTCGATACCGGATCCCGTTCCGCAGAGACGATTCGTCTCCTTCCGACCCGTCTCGGGCGTCACACACAGCCGGAGTGAACTAGACTGCCCAGACCAGACTGCCCCGAACGGCGGACCATCCAGAGCTCAACGACGGAAGCGAGGAGGGCATGGAACGTGTGACCGGTATCGGTGGGGTCTTCTTTCGCGCTGAGCGGCCCGATGAGCTGACCGCCTGGTACGAACGGCATCTGGGAGTCGAGGCACCTCCCGAGACCTACGACACGCCCTCGTGGTGGCAGCAGTCCGGCCCGACCGTGTTCGCGGCCATGCCCGCGGACTCGGAGCATTTCGGTGGACCGGCCAAGACCTGGTCGGTGAACTTCCGCGTCGCCGACCTCGACCTGATGGTTTCGCAGCTGCGGCAGGCCGGGATCGCGGTGGACGTCGATCCGGAGACCTATCCCAACGGCAGGTTCGCGATCCTCACCGACCCGGAAGACAACGTCATCCAGCTCTGGGAACCGGCTGGCGCCGACGCATCCGGGGTGGCGACGGATCCGGAGTGAGGTCCCAGCCCAGGTTGCGTTCGCGCGACAGGCTCACCGTCGGGTGCTGCTCGGCTCCTGTCTGTTCCCTCGGTGCTTCCCCGCCCGGCGGTACCGGATACAGCCTCCGCGGAGGCCGCACGTCGGGGACGGACACACTGTGCGGCCTCAACTCATCCGCACGAGCGCTTGATCGAGCATCCGGACAGCGATGGACACGGTGCTCCCTGCGCCGCGCGTTGAACGAGTTGCATGGCGAGTGCACTCACGTCAGCGTCGTGAGGACGCCGCCGTCGACTCGCACCGCCGCTCCGTTGATCGCTGAGGAACGACGACCGGCGAGGAAGACCACCACGTCGGCGATTTCCTCCGGGTCGATGAAGCGTCCGAGCAGCGACGTCGGGCGCACGAGGCCGGATTTCAGCTGTTCGGTCGAAATCTCCCGTTCTGCCGCGATCTCCTCGATGCGTGCGGAAACCCCGTCAGAATAGGTCGGACCACCGAGAACGGTATTCACGGTCACCGCAGTGCCCTTGGTGAGTTTCGCGAGTCCGTTGCTCAGTGCCAGCGCCGCGGCCTTGGTCGTTCCGTAGTGGATCATATCCGCGGGCACATCGACGGCCGACTCGGTTCCGATGAAGATGATTCGGCCCCAATTCCGCGTGAGCATGCCGCCGAGGAGGGCCCTCGACAGCCGCACTCCGGCCATGAGGTTGACAGTGAGATACCGCGACCACTCATCATCGTTGATCGTCGTGAAGTCGGCGACGTCGAAGATCCCGGCGTTGTTGATGAGCACGTCGACCCCGAGGTCTCGGAGCCGGTCGAGGAGCCCTGATACCTCCACGCTTACGGCCAGATCGGCCGCACACCCGCTGATCGACGCTCCGGGCACCGCAGCACGGATTCGATCGATGGCCGCGTCGACTGCCGGTTCGGTGCGTCCGTGCACAATCACCTCGGCGCCGTCAGCCGCACACCCCACAGCGATGGCATGGCCGATTCCACGAGTCGACCCACTGATGAACACAGTTTTGCCCTGCAGACTCATCGTTGCACTCCCTGCCGCTCATTTACTTTCTCAGACAAGTAAAAACTAAGCGCGAATGGTTTCCTGGTCAAGTAATCGACTACTGTGGTCGGATGACCTCCGAGGAATCCTCAGATCTGCAGCGCGGCGGTCCCCTCTCGGGGTCTCAGCTCGAGACCTGGTCGGCCCTGGCCACAGTGCTCGAATGGCTGCCGCCGGTGCTCGATGCGCAGCTGCAGGAGAACTGGGGGATCAGCCACTTCGAGTTCGGCATCCTCTTCGCCCTGTCAGAAGCCGACGGGCACACGTTGCGAATGAGTGCCTTGGCCCGGTTTGCCAACAGCACTCTTTCTCGCCTCTCCCGTGCAGTCGCACGTCTTGAGAAGCGAGGGCTGGCAATCAGGAACGCCGATCCCGACGACGGTCGGGTCACCGTTGCGCGACTGACTGAGAGCGGCCTCGACATCGTCTCCGACGCGTCTCCGGCCCACGCCGAGCTGGTCCGTCGTCTGGTCTTCGATGCGCTCAGCGACGATCAGGCGATGGCGCTCCGGGACGCCAGCCTGAGAATCGCCGATGCCATCGACGCGGGTGCCGGTTGGCGTCCGAAACAGTGAGTTCGGCTCCCGCCCGCGGTCAGCTGCCGGAGAGGATGTCCTTGACGAGCGGGACCACCGATTCCCCATAGAGGCCGATCGACGTCTGCAGCGCGGCGTGCGTGACCTCGGCCTGGTCGTACTTGAGGTCGAAGCGGTTGACGCCGAGGGCGCGCACGGTTCTCGCGATCTTCTTCGCCACGGTCTCCGGGGAGCCGACGTAGAGGGAGCCGGACTCGATCTCCGCCTCGAAGTCGCCCGGCTGCGGCGGGGGCCAGCCGCGTTCGCGGCCGATCTTCTTCCGCGACCGCAGCCAGCCCTCGGCGACGAGCTCGCGCGCCGCCTCATCGGTGTCGGCGACGAGGCCCGGCGAGTGGATGGCCACGGGCCGATGCGGCACACCGTATTCGTCCTGCGCGCGCTTGAAGAGGTCGACATAGGGGGCGAACCGCTCGGGTGCGCCGCCGATGATCGCGAGGAACAGGTTGAACCCGTACTTCGCGGTGCGCACCACCGATTCGGGGCTGCCGCCGACCCCGACCCAGGCGGGAATCGGCTTCTCCGTGGTCGGGTACGCGGACTGGTTCGACAGCGGCGCCCGCGTCGTTCCCTGCCACGTCACCGGCTGGTCCCGCAGCAGCTTCGCGAGCAGCTCGAGCTTCTCCTCGAAGAGCACCTCGTAGTCGCTGAGGTCATACCCGAAGAGCGGAAACGACTCGATGAACGAGCCGCGTCCCGCGACGATCTCGGCCCGTCCGTGCGAGACCGCATCGAGGGTCGCGAAGCGCTCGTAGACTCGCACCGGGTCATCGGAGCTGAGCACGGTGACCGTCGATCCGAGATGGATCGACTTCGTCCGCGCCGCAGCCGCCGAGAGCACCATCTCCGGACTCGAGACGGCGAAGTCGGGCCGGTGATGCTCCCCGACCCCGAAGAAGTCGAGACCCACCTCATCGGCGAGGACCACGTCGTCGACGATGTCGCGGATCGCCTGCGACTGCGTCACCGGGGAACCGTCACCGCTGATCGTCACCGCCCCGAAGGTGTCGACCCCGAACTCCACGTCCCTGCCTGCTGAGTCTGTCTGCGTCGTATCCTCAGTGTCCGTCATGATCCTGCCAACGCCGAGGCGGTGCGAAAGATTCCGTGTCAGCACCGCATGCGACGCTGGAGGCCGGAGAGGAGAACTGTGCGACAATTCTTCCTGCAGCCGGAATAAGCCCAACGACGTCGCCGTTGAGTGCTGTGTCTGCCTGAGATCCCGCCTCATCTGCGGAGACCGACCACCACGTCCGATCGGAGTCCTGACTTGTCGACCGACAAGAACACCACCCCTGCCTCAGCCTCGAGCGATGACGTCATCGATCCAGCGGGGATGCGGGTCATCTGGCTGCTTCTCGTCGCCGCCTTCGTCGCGATCCTCAACGAGACGACGATGGCGATCGCGATACCCGAACTCAACCGCTCGCTCCACATCCCGCCGGAACTCGGCCAGTGGCTGACGAGCGCGTTCATGCTCACGATGGCCGTCGTCATCCCGACGACCGGCTTCCTCCTCCAGCGCTTCACGACGCGGCAGATCTTCCTCACCGCGATGATCCTCTTCTGTCTCGGCACGCTCATCTGCCTGCTCTCGCAGGGCTTCCCGATGCTCCTGCTCGGACGCGTCGTCCAGGCCGGCGGCACGGGCATCATGATGCCGCTGCTGATGACGACGATGATGAACGTCGTCCCGCCGCATCAGCGGGGCCGCATGATGGGACGGGTCAGCCTCGTCATCTCCCTGGCTCCGGCCATCGGCCCGACGATGTCGGGCATCGTCCTCGACTCCCTCGGCTGGCGCTGGCTCTTCGGCATCGTCCTGCCGATCGGCCTCATCGCCCTCGGTCTCGGCGCGAAGTGGATGACCAACCTCGGCGAGACCACCCACGCCCCCATCGACGCCGTCTCGATCATCCTTTCGGCGTTCGCCTTCGGCGGCATCGTCTTCGGCCTCAGCCAGTTCGGCGGCGGCGAATCCGGTGCCGGCGCCTCGGCGGGCACGGGCCTGGCGTGGACGGCGATCGCCGGCGGCCTCATCTTCCTCGGCCTCTTCGTGTGGCGGCAGCTCGTCCTCATCAGAGCGGATCGGGCGCTGCTCGATCTGCGCGTGTTCACCTCGCGCAACTACGTCCTCTCGGTCATCATCATGGCCGTCGTCGCGCTCTCGATGTTCGGCACGCTCTCCCTCCTGCCGCTCTACCTGCAGAACGTCGTCGGCCTCGGTGCGACCCAGTCGGGCCTCGTCCTGCTGCCGGGGTCGATCCTCATGGGCCTCCTCGGCCCGGTGATGGGTCGGATCTACGACGCCAAGGGACCGCGGACGCTGCTCATCCCCGGCACGATCCTCATCGCCTCGGCGATGTTCGCGTACTCGAACGTCGGCATCGGCACCCCGGTGTGGGTCCTCGTCATCATCCAGATCGGCATGTCCCTCGGCCTCGCCGGATCGTTCACCCCGCTCTTCTCGGCGTCGCTGGGATCCCTCGAACGGCACCTCTACTCGCACGGATCGGCGGCGCTCAACACGCTGCAGCAGGTGGCCGGTGCGGCGGGCACCGCCCTGCTCATCTCGATCTACTCCTCGGCGCTGCACACCGGACAGGCCGCCGGTGAGAGCGTCGCCGAAGCCGGCGCCCCCGGCGCCCACAATGCGTTCCTGCTCGCGTCGATCATCGGGCTCGTCCCCGTCGTCCTCGCGTTCTTCATCCAGAAGCCCGAGGACCAGCGGGAGGTCACCCGCGACGAGGCTCCGCTCGTCGACGACAACTCGTGAGCCGGCGGCATCCGACTGCCGGCCGCTGACGTCGCGACCGTCCCCGCTCCGGTGATCTGAGCCACTAGCACACCGGCGACAGCCCTCGTCTGCCCCGAGATCTCGGGGTAGACGAGGGCTGCGGCAATTGTGTGGGATGCCCAAGTCTCAGGTGTGCGTAGACACACCGAACCCGCGTGGACGAGCCTGGAGGGCGAAGGGGAGTAGTTCCTCGCCGGCGACCACCGGCTTGAGCCCTGTCGACACACTGGCGGTCACGAGGACCGCCCGGCGCGGCACCTCGCAGGGACCTCATCGACTGAGATGGGGCGCGTGAGGCGAACGAGACCTTCGGCCGCTTGTCGCGTCCGAGGTCCTCCCCGGCTGCGGCACGTTGAAGGAGTCCACGTGCCCCCTGCACTCATCCGCCGCATCATCCTCTGCCTGCTCGTCGCCGCTCCCGCCGTCGTCGTGCGCATCGCCGGCATCGAGATCGCCCCCGTCATCGAGCTCGTCCTCTTCGGCGCCGCGATCGTCGCCGCCGCGTTCCTCCTCGCCTGGGCCGCCGAGGCCGCCCAGAAGGACATCGCCGGGGCGCTGGCGATCGCGCTCCTCGCCCTCATCGCCGTCCTCCCCGAGTACGCCGTCGACCTCTACTACGCGTACCGGTCGGGCTCGGACCCGCAGTACCTCCACTTCGCGGCCGCGAACATGACCGGGTCGAACCGCCTGCTCCTCGGCTTCGGCTGGCCGCTCGTCGTCATCATCGCCCTCCTCGTCGCCTACCGCGTCTCGAAGCGCACCGGCGGCCCGGTCAACCGCGCCCTGCAGCTGAGCGGCGAGAGCCGGATGGACATCGGCTTCCTCGTCATCCTCGCCCTCATCGCGTTCATCATCCCGCTCATCGGCAGCATCCCGCTGTGGTTCGGCATCGGCCTCATCGTCATCTTCGGGCTCTACCTGTGGCGGGCCGGCCAGGGCGCCGACACCAGCGACGAGGAGTTCGTCGGCGCCGCAGCCCTCATCGTCTCGATGCCGACGCGGGCCCGCCGGGTCACCGTCGTGGCGATGTTCATCGTCTCCGCGGCGATCATCCTCACCTCGGCTGAGCCCTTCGCCGAGGCGCTCGTGGCCTCCGGCTCGACGCTCGGCATCGACTCCTACTTCCTCGTCCAGTGGCTCGCCCCGCTCGCCTCGGAGTCACCGGAGTTCATCATCGCCGCGATGTTCGCCCTCCGCGGACTCGGCGGTGCGGCGATCGCCACGCTCATCGCCTCGAAGGTCAACCAGTGGAGCCTGCTCGTCGGCTCCCTGCCCGTCGCCCACTTCCTCGGCGGCGGCGACACGATGCTGCCCCTCGACGCCCGGCAGGTCGAGGAGTTCACGCTCACGGCCACGCAGACCATCCTCGGCGTCGCCATCATCCTGGCCCTGCGCTTCCACTGGATCCCCGCGGTCGGACTCGCCGCGCTCTTCGGCATCCAGTTCTTCGTCACCGACACGACCGGACGCTACGTGCTCTCGGCGATCCAGGTCGTCCTCGCGATCATCTTCCTCATCCTCCACCGCAGGGACATCATTCCGACCCTTGCCGCCCCGTTCCGCCGCACGACGCAGCTGACGGCGGCCGCGGCGGAGAGGACGGACCCCGCCGAGGCGGGGGCGACGACGGGACCGCGCGCGTAGGATCCCCATGCATAGAATGGTCAACGTGCCACGTCCCGCAGTCACCCGCATGGTCGAGGACTACGTCACCCTCATCTGGAAGGCCTACGAATGGCCCGGAGGCCGTCCCGCCACGACGGATCTCGCCGAACAGCTGGGCGTGACCGCCTCGACGGTTTCGGCGAACCTCAAGAAGCTCGCGAAGGACGGCTACCTCGACTACGAGCCCTATGGGGCGATCGCCCTCACCCCGGCCGGGCGGGAGATCGCCGTCGAGATCGTCCGTCGGCACCGGATCGTCGAGACCTACCTCGTCGAGAAGCTCGGACTGAGCTGGGATCAGGTCCACGATGAAGCCGACCGCCTCGAGCATGCGGTCTCCGACCTCGTGCTCGAGCGGATGGATGCCGTGCTCGGCGGCCCCACCCGGGATCCGCACGGGGACCCGATCCCCGATGCCGACGGTCGCACCGAAGCGGCACCGAACCTCTCACTCGCCGAGGTGACTCCCGGTCGCGATGTCACCGTCGTCCGCGTCTCCGATCGCTCCCCCGAACTGCTGCGCTACCTGAAGGCCCGCGGCATCGTGCTCGGCACGGTTCTCCAGGTGACAGCCGTCAACCCGGCCGCCTCGGCGATCGGGGTGAGCATCGACGGAGTGCCCGTCGAACTCGCCCTCAGCGCCGCCGAGGCGATCCGGGTGGCATGGTGAGCAGACCTCAGCCCGCGGTCGCCGGAGCCTCAGCGGTCTCTCGCGTCGACTCGTCCCGGGAGGCCGGACCGCCTCGGCGCAGCTCTCCCCCGCGGGAGAGTCCGGCGATGACGAAGACGACGAGGCCGGCCAGGGTGACGAGCGCGCCGGCCCAGAGCGGGGAGGCGTAGCCGAGGCCCGCGGCGATCGTCAGTCCGCCGACCCAGGCGCCGAAGGCGTTGCCGACGTTGAACGCGGCGATGTTCGCGCCCGACCCGAGGGTCTGCGCCGTCCCCGAATGGTTCATGATGCGCATCTGCAGCGCCGGCACGGTGGCGAAGCCGAAGCCGCCCATGAGGAAGAGCGCGATGATCGTCGCCGGCTGCGAGCCTGCGACCTGCGAGAACACGGCGAGGATGACGACGAGGCCGATGAGCAGGGTGAGCAGAGTGGCACCGAGGCTCCGATCGGCGGCGCGCCCGCCGAGGAAGTTGCCGATGAAGAGTCCGACGCCGAAGAGGACGAGGAGCCACGGCACGGTCGAGGCGGCGAAGCCGGAGACGCCGGTGAGGGTGAACGCCATGTAGGTGAAGGCGCCGAACATGCCGCCGTAGCCGAGGACGGTGAGCAGGATCGAGGCCCACACCTGCGGCGTGCGGAAGATCCGGAACTCGCCGAGGATACTGCCGGTCGCGGTCGCGCGTCCGGCGTCCCTGGGGATGAGGGTGACGATGCCGACGAGGGCGATGATGCCGATGATCGCGATCGCCCAGAAGGTCGAGCGCCAGCCGGCGGCCTGGCCGAGGAACGTGCCGAGGGGAACGCCGAGGACGTTGGCGCTGGTGAGGCCCGCGAACATCATCGAGATGGCGGCGGCCTGCCGATTCGGGGCGACGAGTCCGGCGGCGACGACCGAGCCGATGCCGAAGAACGCGCCGTGGCAGAGGGCGGCGACGATGCGCCCGATCATCATCATCTCGTAGGTCGGGGCGAGGGCGGAGAGCGCGTTGCCGATGATGAAGAGGACCATGAGGCCGACGAGCGCGGTCTTGCGGTTGACCCTGGTCAGGGCGACGGTGATGAGGATGGCGCCGAGCGCGACGGCGAGGGCGTAACCGGAGATGAGGTAGCCGGCGACGGTCTCCGTGACGGCGAAGTCGGCGGCGACCTCGGGCAGCAGGCCCATGATGACGAACTCCGTGAGTCCGATTCCGAACCCGCCGATGGCGAGTGCGAGGAGCGCGAGTGGCATGAGGTGTCCTTCCGGAACGGTGGTCTGTGAGGTGCTTGTGCAATATGCGGCGTGTGCAGTAGTTGCAGACGCATGGAAATAAATACTTGCACACGCGGTCTATCGGCGCAAGTGGTGTATCATAGGGAGATCGAGATTGCGAGGAGGAACACATGGGCATCAGGGACGACGCCGTGGAGATCCGCGCCCGCGGCTGGCGCACCCTGGCCGCGCTCCACGGCCTCATCGACACCCGGCTCGAGAAGAGCCTGCAACGCGAACACGAGCTCTCCGTCGTCGAGTTCACCGTGCTCGACGCCCTGAGCAGGCAGGACGGATGGCATATGCGGATGAGTCAGCTCGCCCGAGCGGCGGCGCTCTCGAGCAGCGCGACGACGCGGCTCGTCACGCGCCTCGAGGATCGGGGGCTGCTCACCCGCATCCTCTGCGCCGATGACCGGCGCGGCATCTACACCGAGCTCACACCGGCGGGGGAGAAGCTGCTCCTCGCCGCGCACCCGACCCATGACCGGGTGCTCGAGGAGACCCTCGCCGAAGCCCGCGAGATGCCCGAACTCGAACCGCTCGTCACCGCGCTCTACGCAGAGGCCCCGGCCGCTGCGAGGTAGGCGGCGGTGAGGCCGGCCGCTGCGCCGGCACCGTTGGCCGTGGAGCCGGCAGCAGCGGCGCCCTGGGCGGCGAGGTCCGTGGGGGTTCCCTTCGCGACGATCGACCCGCCGTCCGTGCCGGCCCCGGGTCCGAGGTCGACGATCCAGTCGACGACGCGCAGCGTGCGCAGATCGTGATCGGCGATGACGACTGTGTTCCCGGCATCGACGAGCCGCTGGAGCTGACCGATGAGCATGTCGATGTCGGCCGGGTGGAGACCCGTCGTCGGCTCGTCGAGGATGTAGAGGCTGCGCCCCCGCGATGACCGGTGGAGTTCGGAGACGAGCTTGATCCGCTGCGCCTCTCCGCCGGAGAGGGTCGGCGCGCTCTGCCCGAGGCTGACATAGCCGAGTCCGATGTTCTGCAGCAGGGTGAGGATCGTCGTCGCCACCGGCACCTCGGCGAGGAAGTCCGCGGCCTCATCGACGGTCATCGCGAGCACATCGGCGATCGTCCGGTCGCGGTAGGTGACCTCGAGGGTCTCGGGGTTGTAGCGCTTGCCGTGGCATTCCGGACACGGCGCCGTCTCCGTCGGCATGAAGAGGAGCTCGATGCTCACGACTCCGTCGCCGAGGCAGACCGGGCACCGTCCCTCCGGCTGATTGAACGAGAACCGCCCGACCCCGAACCCGCGCTCCTTCGCCCCGGGCTGGGCCGCGAAGAGCCTGCGGACGCCGTCGAAGAGGCCGGTGTAGGTGGCCGGTGTCGACCGGGAGGTCCGCCCGATCGGCTTCTGGTCGACGACGATGATGCGCTCGAGGGCCTCGAGGCCGGACGTCGATCCCGTCGTCAGCTCATCGCTGCCGAGGTCCCAGACGGGCACCCCGTGGACGAGTTCGTCCCCGATCTCGACTGCGGCCGGATTGCGCTCCTCATCAGCTGCGACCTCGGCCGAGTCGAGGCGGGCCCGGATGGCATCGGCCAGGGCCGTGAGCACGGAGGTCTTCCCGGAGCCCGAGACTCCCGTGATCGCCGAGAGCGCGTGGAGCGGCAGCCGGACGTCGATGCCGGTGAGGTTGTGTCCGGTGACGTCGCGGAGCTCGACCCAATCGGTGAGCTGCCGCGCCCCCGACCCGCCTGGCGGAAGCGGAGGCGCAGCGCCGAGGTAGCGGGCAGTGACCGAGTCGGCCACCTCGGCGAGACCGGCCGACGGTCCGTTGAAGAGCACCTCACCCCCGTACCGACCGGCTCCGGGACCGAGGTCGACGATCCAATCGGCGGCGCGGACGACCTGCGCGCTGTGCTCGACGACGAAGACGGTGTTGCCGTCGTCCTTGAGCCGTGTGAGGGCGGTCAGCAGGAGCTCGAGGTCGGCGGGATGGAGACCGGCCGAGGGTTCGTCGAGCACGTAGAGGACGCCGAAGAGGCCGCTGCGCAGCTGCGTGGCCAGGTGGAGGCGCTTGAGCTCACCGCTCGAGAGCGTCGAGGTGGGGCGGGCGACTTCGAGATAGCCGAGGCCGAGGTCGACCATCGTGCCCAGCTGGCTGATCAGGGCGTCGATGAGCGCCTGCGCGGCCTGGTGGCGTTCGACGGAGAGCTCGGTCGTCGCCGGATGGGTGCGGGCGGCTTCGAGGAAGGAGACGAGACCGGTGAGGGGAAGTCGGGCCGCCTCGGCGATGTCGATGCCGGCGATCGTCACGGCGAGGGCTTCGGGGTTGAGCCGTTTGCCGTGGCAGGTCGGGCAGAGCTTGTCGGTCATGAAGGACGCGGCCTTCGCCCGCATCCGCGCCGACGGCGAGTCGGCGAAGGTGTGCTCGACCCAGCGCTTGGGGCTCATGTACGTGCCCTTGTAGCCCTCCTCGACGACGATGGTGGGCCGGTCGCTGGTCGTGAGCACCCACTCCCGGGTGTCGGCGGGCAGGGAGTCGAACGGGACGGTGATGTCGATGCCGAGGTCGCGGAGGACGCGCCGGTTGTTCTTCCCGCCGAAGGCCCCCGGCCACGCGACGATCGCGCCGTCGTCGATGCTCAGGTGGGGATCGCCGACGAGGAGGTCCTCGTCGACCTGGAGGAGACGCCCCATGCCGGAGCAGGTGCGGCATGCGCCGACTGCGGTGTTCGGGGAGAAGCTGTCGGAGTCCAGCGGTGCGGCGTCCCGGGGGAACTTGCCGGCGAGATCGGCAGGACGGTAGCCCTCGGGGTAGGTGCCGGACCGTGAGTAGAGCATGCGGAGGACGTTGGAGACCCGGGAGACGGTGCCCACGGTCGAGCGGGTGCTGCCGGACTGCTGCTGTCGGAGGGCGACGGCCGGCGGCAGACCCGTGATGAGGCGGACCCGCGGGGGCGAACCCTGGTCGATGAGGCGCCGGGCGTAAGGGGCGACGGATTCGAGGTAGCGCTGCCGCGAGTGCGTGTAGATCGTGCCGAAGGCCAGCGAGGACTTGCCCGAACCGGAGATGCCGGTGAAGGCGACGACGGTGTCGCGGGGGATGTCGATGTCGATGTCGCGGAGGTTGTGCTCGTGGGCGCCGCGAACCGCGATGTGCCCGGGAACGACGTCGCGTTCGTCCATGTCAGCGTCCTTTCCGTCATATTCGCGCCGTCGCCGTCACGGCGGCGGTGTCGGCGGCTTTCCATCATGCCATCGGCACTCGATCATGCCATCGGCGGAGGTGACCCGGACATGCGACAGGCCGGTGGCGGGATCGCCACCGGCCTGAGGCGGTGCCGCAAAGGGCAGTGCCGTCAGGGGTCAGGAGTTCTCGTCGCGTTCCTTGTCCGCCTGGGACAGATCGCTTGCGGCGACGGAGCGAACCTCCTCGGAGTCACCTTCGCGGGTGAGGTCTCCGGCTTCGGAGGCGACCCACGCGCTCGTCTCACCGTCGCGGCCGCCGGACTGGCGCAGCACACTGGCGGCGACCGAACGCTGCTCCTCGGTGGAGTTGGGGTCGTCCATGATGCGGGCGGCTTCGGAAGCGGTGACGGAACCGGATTCGTTGGTGTTCTCGGACATGTGCAGACCTTTCTCGACAGTGGGGCGATACCCCGTGGCGCGATGGGTCGGGCCCCGTTGGATGGAAGTTCAGTCTGGCACCGCCCGGTACGACTGTCCACCCCGAATGGCGACAAACATCATTGTCAGCTGGCATTGCCGCCGATGACAGGCCCGCCCTGGACACCGCCGCCGATCACTGCGCGAGCGCCCACCGTCCGCATGACGGTGGGCGCTCAGGTGTCGGGACCCGCCGCAGACCAGTCAGCGCGGCACGGTCGGGCTCGCCGCGGGGTCAGGGGTGGACGCGGATGAGGTGCTCGTTGGTGAACGCGCGCAGCGCCCACTCGGCGTTCTCGCGCCCGTAGCCGGAGCGGTTGATGCCGCCGAACGGGTACTCCGGACCGGATTCCATGTGCGAGTTGACGAAGCTCATGCCGGCGTTGATCCGGGCGGCGAAGCGCTCGCCCTTCTCGAGGTCGTCCGTCCACACCGAGCTCATCAGCCCGTAGTCGGAGTGGTTGGCGATGCGCAGCGCGTCCTCCTCGTCCTTCGCCCGGTAGATCATCACCGCCGGTCCGAAGAGCTCGTTGCAGCCGAGATCGGAGTCCGGGTCGATGTCGGTGAGCAGGGCCGGCGACATGAACCAGCCGGGACGGTCGAGCTTCTGGCCTCCGGTGACCAGGGTCGAGCCGTCCTCGACGGACTTCTGGATCCGCTCGACGATCTCATCGCGGGCGCTCTCCGACGACAGCGGTCCCATGCCCACCTCGGGATCATCGAAGGTCGAGACCTTCGTCGCCTCGACGGCCTTCTTCGCCTCGGCGACGAACTCGTCGTAGAGCTCGTCGACGACGATGAAGCGCTTCGGTGAGGTGCACACCTGGCCCGCGTTCGTCAGGCGGATGCCGACGACCTTCTTCGCCAGCGCCGGGACGTCGGTCGAGTCGAGGACGACGAGGGGATCGTTGCCGCCGAGCTCGAGGACGGAGCGCTTGAGGTACTTCGCCGCGATTCCCGCGACGGAGGCGCCGGCGGCCTCGGAGCCGGTGAGCGAGAAGCCCTTGACCCGCGGATCCTTGAGCACCTCCTCGGCGTGGGAGCTGTCGAGGTAGATGTTCTGGTACACGCCGACCGGCAGGCCCGCCTCGACGAGGAGGTCGGCGAAGTACTGGGAGGACTTCGGACAGATCGACGCCTGCTTCATGATGATCGCGTTCCCGACGACGAGGTTGGGGATGACGAAGCGGGCGATCTGGTTGTACGGGAAGTTCCACGGCATGATGCCGAGCAGCACGCCGAGGGGGTCGTGGCGGACGTAGCTGCGGGCGGCTCCGGCAGACGGCAGCTCCGTGGGATTGAGGTGCATGTGGGCGTGATCGGCGAACCAGCGGGCGGTGCGGGCGACCTTGTCGACCTCGGCGAGGCCCTGCTGCTTCGGTTTGCCCATCTCCCGACCGATGATGTCGGTCATCTCGTCGGCATTGGCGTCGACGAGGTCGGCGAACCGACGGAGGATCGCCGAGCGTTCGATGAGCGGGGTGTCCTTCCACGCGGTGAAGGCGTCATGACCGCGGTCGATGTAACCGGGAATCTCCCCGACGGGAACCGAGGGGAATTCCTCCTCCAGCTCACCGGTGTTGGCGTTGGTGACAGCGAATCTGCTCATGGGGATGTCCTTTCGCATGTGGGAGTCGTGGTCAGTGTCGAGCGTAGACCTGTCAGCGGAACGCATCGTGTGCGGGTCCCATTCCTGAGATTCCCGAATGATGGGATGCGCGCCGAGGTGGGGGCCGGGTGCACGGGGAGTTCCGACGAGCGGTGGGGGTTCCCGTGGGTCGAGGCCGAACGTAAGGTGGCTGGCATGGAGAGAGTGACCGGAATCGGCGGATACTTCATGCGTGCCCGTGACCCCGAGGCGTTGTCCGCGTGGTATCAGGACATGCTCGGCATCGACATGACGGACGGGGTGTGGCGTCAGGCGGCGGGACCGACGGTGGTCGCGGCGTTCGAGGACGAGACCGACTACTTCGGGTCACGGCCCGATGGTGTCGATCGGCAGCAGACGATGCTCAACTTCCGAGTGGACGATCTCGATGCGATGCTCGAGCAGCTGCAGGCCGCCGAGGCGGACGTCGTCGATGAGATCCAGGAGATGGAGGGCATCGGACGCTTCGGGTGGGTGACCGATCCCGAAGGCAACCGGATCGAACTGTGGGAGCCTGCCCCGGGAGCGGAGTTCCCGCAGAGTTCGGAGAAGCTCTGATGACGGTGCGATACTCCTCCTGGCCGAGTGCCTGCACAGCCCACTGGGCTCCTGCACGGCCCACGGAGCTTCGGTCCCGGTCAGAACGGGGGCGGATCGCATGTCGGGTCGTGGTCCCAGATCCTCTCATCTGAGCCTCCACCGAAGGTCTGAGGGTATTCGAGTGGCTCGTCGGGGCCGATGACGCCGTCATCGGTGAACGTCTCATTGCCCGGGAAATGCTCGGCCACCGCCTCGGCGATCCTCGTGTCGAAGTAGGCGCACGGCGTCGACGATCGGGCTCGCCATCTCCGCTCCGCCTGCAGCTGTCCGGGATCGGGTTCGTCGCGACGGGGTCTGCGAACGGTGGGGCCTGGTGGCAGTGCCTTCATCGTGAGCAGATCGGATCCCGGCGGGAGGCTCTTCTGGTGGCCGATCTCGTTCCAGTCGATCTCATTCCAATGGAGCGCCTGCCAGAGCCGGCGTCTGCGCCGAGCGGCTTCGGAGCGGGCGATGGCGTCCTTCATCGCCGTCTGCCGAGCGGCCTCGTCCGCGACCCGACTGTTTTCGGCCTCCCACTCGGCGATCTGCGCCTCGGTGGGCATGACCTCGACGATCGCGGACTCGTCGGGCACCGCATGGTCCGGCACGGCTCGTCGCAGCGGCTTCTCCCGGAGGAGTTCGCAGAGTTCGATCGCCTGCGCCGCATTGATCGGCTGGTCGGGTGCTGTCACCGTGGTCATGAGGCCGTGCCCGAATTGGTAGTCGACGGCCGGGGTCGCCGACCCCCGGTCCGCCATGCGCACCGAGTATCGCCGGGCGGTCTTGAGCGCGTGGTCCTTCTTGCACAGGGGATGGAGGTTGCCGAATCGCGTCAGCCCGCCGTGGCTCGGGTCGTCGTGATTGAAGGGGTCGACATGGTCGATCTCAGACTTCTCCGCTGTTCTCCGACAGCCTGGCACGGTGCACATCATCCATTGGGAGATGAGCGTCCTTCTCACCTGCTGGGGAATCGCATACGTCTTCGCCTGGGCGTTGATCGGAGTGCCCGTGGCCGGGTCCGTGAGGATGCGCGTGAGCGTGGGTGAGCCGGCGGCGATGCGACGCGCCGTCTCCGCGGGGATCGGAGAGCCGTCGGGCAGGACGCCGGGAAGGTTCGAGTCTCCGAGGAGCGACATGAGCGGAAGCGTGACGACGAGTCCTGCCTGATTGCGGATCCAGTGCGGACCCGTCGGCATGGAGACGTCGATGAAATACTCCCGTGGCACGGGATGTGGCTGCGGACCGGGGAAGAAGGCCGAACCCGGGCTGCCCGGACTGCAAGACACAGGTGTGCCGTCGCGCGACTCGCGGCTGGTGTCCGGGCTTGTGCTGGTGCGCGGATCGCCGGGCGCATACGTGTGGGCGGGCGGACTGTTGTCGCCGCCGGTGCGCGGATCCGCGACGGAGGGTCTATCGCCCGTGGCGGTCGGGTCAGCGGTCGTATTCCGATCTGGGGCCGCTGGGGGATCGAGAAGATCCGTGAGGCCGGAGATGCTCCGCTCGTCAGCGGAGAACAGCGGCTCTCCGGTGTCATCGAGCATCGAGGCCGACCGTTCGCTTTCGATCCCCGTCACCGGGTCGAGCTCTCGCACCCGGATGCGCAGCTTCGGCTGGGGGCGGAGCAGGATGTCGCACATGAGGGCGTTGATGTCGCGTTCATCGATGATCTCGATCCGCGATGGGAGCCCGAAGGTGTTCGTCTGACCGGCATGGATCGCCCTCGCCATCGCCTGGACGCGGGCGAAGCAGGCATGGATCTCGTCCGCGGGTCCGTTCACCATGAGGCAGGCCGAACCGTCGGAGAATGTTTCGACGCTGACGCGGCGCCGTTCGGCGGCCACCTCGGCGCGGTCGGCCGGTGTCTGGAGCAGATTGATCTTCTTGCGCAGCGATGCGCGCAGGGTGTCGGAGGTGATGTCGGCTCGACGGGTTGCGAGATGGTCGTCGAGCTCAGGCAGATGCCTGAAGGCCACGGTCTGGCAGAGGTCGGCGACGGCGACGACCTGAGCGTGGGTGAACTGGCCGTCGAGGGCGCGAGCGGTGAATCGCGGGAGTCCGAAGATCAGGGTCATCGACTGGGTGAAGTGCCGATATGAGCGGGCGGTGGTCGTGCCGAGGATCGTCGATGTCTCAGCGACGTGTTCGCTGCGCACATGGTCGTGCACCCACGCCGCGAAGGTCGTGTCGAGCGAGAAGTGGAGGAAGTCGGGCAGTGCGGGGGTCTCGTCTCCGTCTCCATCGGCGCCCTCCGGTTCGCCGCCTGCGCCCGTGGTGGCACGCGAGACCGATTCCGAGAGTGACGCGAACCTGTATGGTTCGCCGTCGCCTGGCGCGGGAAGGTCGAGGTCGGCAGCGGCCTCGCCGAGGATGATTCCGGCGGTGAGCTCGAAGACCGTCATCTGAGCACGATCGACGGCCGCCGATGCCTGAGCGAAATCCGTGATGCTCGACCCGACGCGCAGCGTGTAACGGGAGTTGCCCGAAGACGGGGAGTCATTGCCCGACGACGGGGAGACGGGGGACTCAGTGAGAGAATCGGGCGATCCAGTGGCGCGCGCAGGTGAGTGTGCGTCGATGTCGGGGACATCGGCGGGGATCGGATCATCGTGACTGCTCGGGGGAGCAGTGGTGCCGCGCATTGTGTTTCACCTGCCTCAGACAACAGTGTCGGGGAAGAGTGGTGCCACGAATCAATGGAACGAACTAGTACATCAATAGTAACGAATTAGTAGAGTCAAAGTCAACTCTCGATTCGAAATCCATTCGAAGTATTTTTCATCTCAATCCCATCAGATTTCCTCTTTGTCCTCCAATGATGGCATTCGGCACTGACACGAGAGTGCGCTGATTCGAACCGCGGCAAAGATCTGACTCGGGGTCCGTGGACGAACGAGGGCATCGATGCACCCTCTCGCCGCGGGCTTTCTCACGTTCCCGGAGCGTTCCCGGGCGGTCGCCGCGCAGGAAGGGACCGACGCTGCGACCACGACCGGCCGATGAAGGGCTGCGGGCAGGGAAAGATGACCCGCGAGGCGGCTCACCGCTCCTCGTCGATGCCGCCCCTCGCGGCGCACGCAGCCTCAGCGCGCTCAGCCTCCGAACGTGTAGTCCCACCGGGCGCGATCCCGGGGCGCGCAGAGTCACCGGACGCAGCCTGGGCGCACTCAACCCCAACGGTCGCGGACGCAGGCCGCTCAGGCTCACCGGATGCAGCCTCGGCGCACTCAACCTCACCGGTCGCACCCCTGGAACACGCACCCTCACCGGACGCGGACTCAGCAATTGATGGCGTGGGGGCGGTCACCTCGGCGAGGGGCTGCCGCCCAACCGCACGCCAGCGGCGTTCGACGCGGATCGCGATGCCGGCGACGAGGAGGGCGGTGAGGGCGAGGAGGATTGCGACGATGACCGGTGCCCGGAATCCCCAGCCGAGGGCGATGACCGCCGCCCCGGCGGCGGGTCCGAGCGCATTGCCGACATTGAACGCCGAGGTGTTGACGCTGGCCGCCAGGGTCGGCGCTTCGGTCGCGATCTGGAACACTCGGGCGTTGAGGGCGCCGGCGATCGAGAAGCCGCTGGCCCCGACGAGGACCATCGCCACGATCGCCGCCCAGCCCACGTCGGCGACGAGCCATAGCGCGAACAGGCTGAGCGCGAGCGCGGTGAGGCTGCCGACGATGTTGCCGAAGACGGTGCGGTCGGCGAGGCGGCCGCCGATGACGACCCCGATGAACGCGCCGACGCCGAAGGCCGCGAGCACGCCGGGGACGAGGTCGTGCGAGAGTCCGGCGACCTGGGTGAGGAGCGGGGAGAAGTACGAGAAGGCGGCGAACACGGAGGCTTGGAAGAGGGCCGTCGTGCCGAGTGCGAGCCAGATCCGCGGGCCCCGGAACGCGACGAGCTCGGCGCGGATGAGCGTCGGGAGGTGGATGTCCGCGCGATGGTCCTCGACGGTCGCGGGGTCGTCGGCGCCGGCTGCGGCAACGCCGGCGCCGTGTGCCGTGCGGCCGCTCATGCCGTTCGCTGTCGCTCGCGGGCGGGTGGCGAAGGCGATGAGGATCGCGGCGAGCGCGGTGACGACGGCGACGGCCCAGAAGGTCGCGCGCCAGCCGAACTGCGTGCCGATCCACGTGCCCATCGGGACGCCGACGAGGTTCGCCACAGTGAGTCCGCCGACGAGGCTCGCGAGCGCCCGGCCGTGCACGGCGGGAGGCGAGATCCGCGTCGTGTGCACGGCGGCAACCGCCCAGAACCCACCGCACGCGATCGCGGAGAGGACGCGGCTGATCATGAGAACGGTGTAGTCGGGGGCAACAGCGCCGAGGATGTGGAGCGCTGAGAAGGCGACGATCGTGATGATCATCGTCGCCCGACGCGGAAGCTTGAGGGTGAGCAGGGCCATCGCGGGCGCCCCGACGATCATGCCGACGGCGAATCCCGTGATGAGGAGCCCGGCCTGCGGGATCGAGATGGCGAGGTCGGCGCTGATCGGCTCGAGGATGCCCGCGATCATGAACTCCGAGGTGCCGAGGCAGAAGATCACCGCGGCGAGCAGGTAGACCTGGGCGGGAACACGCGGTTTCGGCCCGGGGGCGGAGGGCGCGGTGGAGGGCCCGGAGGCGTGTCCGGGGGCGGAGGCAGAGCCTGGGGCAACCTCAGCGGAGGCGCGGTCCGGGGTCGTCATGCTGTCCTGCTTTCGGTCGGCGGAGAGTCGTGCGGTCAGTGGCGCGCTTTGCGGCCGGTGGAGTCTCCTGTGGTCGGTGGAGCGTCGTTCGGTCGGCAGCGCGTCCGGGAGTCGGTGGAGCGTCGTTCGGTCGGCAGCGCGTCCAGGAGTCGGTGGAGCGTCGTTCGGTTGGCAACGGGGCGGGGCACATCACGCAGCACGGACATACCTCCCTTATCAGTGGGGTCAGGCCTTATCGGTGGGGTCAGGTGGACGAGGGCAGCGGCACCGGGGTCGCCGCGGCAAGGGCCGTCACGCCGTCCGGGGTGCAGAGGCTTTCGACGAAGGTCCTGGCCTGGGCCTGGACGTTGTCGGCGGGCATGACGCGGGCGGAGACGCGGAGGCCGGCGAGCACGCTGTGGATGAGCTCGGCGGTGACGGCGGCATCGAGGTCCGGGCGGATGTGCCCCTCGGACTGACCGCGGTCGAGAAGCGCGCGATAGGTCGTCAGCCACGCGGCGCGGTCGGGGTCGAGGATCGTGCACACGGCGTCGACCTCCCGGCCGAGTTCGGCGGCGGTGTTCGCTGAGAGGCACCCGGTGCGCTTCTCATCGGCGCACTGCTGCGCCAGAGCCCCGCCGAGGCGCTCGACCACGAGCACCGGAACCGGCAGCGCGCTCGCGCCAAGGTGCTCGCGCAGCGGAATGCCCGTGGCTGTGTAGTCGCTGAGCGCGCGGAGGAAGACGGCGTCGAGGCTCTCGAACGTGTTGTAGAAGCTCGACCGCCCGATCCCGGCGCGCTCGCAGACGAGTCCGACGTCCGTTCCCGTGTACCCGTGTTCGCTGAACACGGCGATCGCGGCATCGATGACCGCCTGTTCGTCGAACGTCTTCTTCCTGCCCATGGGTCGAGCGTAGATCATTATGGACATTGGTGTCCAATAAAATTTCCCCAGCGCCGAGGCGGGTGTACCCTGACAGCGGATGTCGTCGTCATCGTTGGCAGAGTTGACCGATCAGGCCTGTGACCTAGCAGGATGGTCGGCGAGCGGGGAGACGTGACGGCCAGATCGGACGGCACGAGTCGGGCGAGAGGAGACACGCGATGAGTTCGCTGAGCGCAGGTGAGAAGCAGGCGATGCGGGAGGACGACGCGAACTGGACGTTCGGCCTCCTCTATTTCTGTCCGCGTGATCCCGGCTTCCTCGTCCCGAAGAGATTCGGCGTCGGCTGGACGCTCAACTTCGGCAGCATCTGGACGCTCATCGCGCTCATCGTCATCGTTGCCGTCATCGTCTGGGGCGTCGCGTTCTGACCGGCCGCGCGCAGAGGTCCGCGCGCAGAGGTCGAGAAGCCGGGCCGCCTCGGCGCTCTCTGCGTCAGCACCGTGGGCTACGGTGGCGGCATGAGAGGGGACGGGCTGCTCAAGGTCTGCGTCAACGGTTCGCGGACGCTTGCCGATCATCCACGGCTGTCGTCGGATGCCGGTGACATCGCTGCCGAGGCAGCCGCGGGAATCGCCGCTGGTGCCGCTGCGGTTCACGTCCATGCCAAGTCATCAGGCGGACGTGACAGTCTGCTCGGAACCGATGTCGGCCGAGTCCTCAGCGCCATCCGCTCGTCGTGCCCGGGAGTGCCCGTCGGCGTCACCACGGGAGCGTGGGCCGCGCCCGAAGCGTCCGAGCGGATCGCCGCGATCACCTCGTGGCGGGTCCTTCCCGACTTCGCGTCCGTGAACTGGCACGAAGACGGTGCCGACGAGGTGGCCGGAGCTCTCCTCGCGCATGGGATCGGGATCGAGGCCGGGATCTGGCATGAGCAGGGACTGACCGCCTGGGCCGCATCCCCTCACCGGTCGTCGTGCCTGAGAGCGCTCATCGAGATCCAGCCCGACGAGCTGCTGCCGGTCGACAGCGTCGCCGAGCGGCTCATCGGCGGCGTGGAATCTCGCGAACCCGAGCTCCCGATCCTCCTCCACGGAGAGGGCACGACCGCGTGGCCGGTGCTCGACCTCGCCGCCGCCTGGGGGTATGCCACCCGCATCGGGCTCGAGGACACGCTCGTGCTTCCCGATGGCCTGCCGGCCGAGAGCAACAGCGAGCTCGTCGCCGAGGCGGTGCGCCGACTCGCCTAGACGTGCGTTCCCGCGAGGTTGTCAACGCAGACGGATCGAAGCCGGCACTGAGCGGAGAAGGGGACGGGCCCGGTCGAACGGGTCCGCCGCCTACGCCTCGTCGGGCGAGTGCTGGAGGACGTGGTCGAGGACGGCGGCCTCGCTGATCTCGGCGTGCTTCGAGGCGGTGAGGAGGGTGACGGGACCCTTCTCCGCATACTCGCGCAGCGCCGCGAACGCCTCGGCGTGGTCATCATCGGCGAGCTCCGCACGGTAACGGCGGGAGAACTCCGCGAACTTCGCGGGATCGTGGGAGTACCACTTCCGCAGGCCCGTCGAAGGGGCGACGTCCTTCAGCCACTTGGTGAGGTCTGCGCGCTCCTTGCTCACTCCGCGCGGCCAGAGGCGATCGACGAGGATGCGCGCCCCGTCAGCGGGGCTCGGATCGTCATAGATGCGGCGGACATGGACAGGGTGCCCCTTCGCCATCGTGCTCTCCACCTTCCATCGTCGCTGGGCCACCCAGTTTAGCTCTCCGCGCCACCCGGCCGCTCCTCGTCATCGACCCTCCGACCTGGGAGAACACCGACCGTCGAGGGGCCTGGGCCGGGCCGGTGAGGGGGCGCGGATTCGTCGGCCCGAGTCCACCTCACGGCGGCTTTCGCCGCGTATACTGACCGACCAAGGACGATTGTCGTCCGACCTCGCACTGTCGGGGCTCGCGGAAGAGGAGACGATTCAGTGACAACGCAGTATGGAAACCCTCCGGACAGCACGAACCCGCAGCACGTCCTCGAGCCGCCGTCGCAGTCGGGCGTCTTCCTCGTCGTCACCGTCAGACCCGGTGCCGAGGACCACGTGCGCGACTTCTTCGGCGAGATCGGCGGCGTCATCCGCGCCGTCGGCTTCCGCGTCAAGGCGGCCGGCCTCAGCTGCGTGACCGGCATCGGCTCCGACCTCTGGGATCGTCTCTTCCCGCAGAAGCGCCCCGCGAAGCTCCACCCCTTCAAGGAGCTCAAGGGCGGCAAGCACGTCGCCCCGTCGACGCCCGGCGACCTCCTCTTCCACATCCGCGCGGACCGGACGGATATGAGCTTCGAACTCACCCGCCAGCTGATGAGCAAGCTCGAGGGCTACGTCGACGTCGTCGACGAGGTCCACGCGTTCCGCTACTTCGACCAGCGCGACATCCTCGGCTTCGTCGACGGCACCGCCAACCCCGAGGACCAGCTCGCCGTCGACACCGTCTTCGTCGGCGACGAGGACCCGGACTTCACCGGCAGCAGCTACGTCATCGTCCAGAAGTACATCCACGACCTGCCGAAGTGGAACTCGATCACCGTCGAGGAGCAGCAGGCGGCGTTCGGCCGCCACAAGCTCTCCGACATGGAGTTCCCCGACAAGGACAAGGCCCCCGACTCCCACATCGTGCTCAACACCATCACCGAACCCGATGGCACCGAGCGCAAGATCGTGCGCGACAACATGGTGTTCGGCTCCGTCGAGTCCGGCGAGTTCGGCACCTACTTCATCGGGTACGCCGCCGATCCGACGGTCACGGAGACGATGCTCGAACGGATGTTCTTGGGCGACGGCGACGCCACCCATGACCGGATCCTCGACTTCTCGACCGCGCTGACCGGCTGCCTCTTCTTCGTGCCCACCGCCGACTTCCTCGACAACCCCGCCTCGGTCCTCGGTTCGACCACGGAGTCGAGCTCCTCGGGCTCGAGCAGCGACCACAGCGGCGGGGCCGGCACAGCGCCGAACTGAACCGCACAGCTCCGCGCTGAACGGCAGGAGGGCCCAGTGGTGAGCGAGACTCCGACGGTGCGCCGGATCCTCCCCGGAGAATCCGCGCAGCTGAGCCTGCCCGCGGCCTTCGCCTTCCCGCAGGACCACGCGGACCCTGGGCAGTCCTGGGTGCGGGCGGTGTTCGTCGCCTCCGTCGACGGCGCCGCGACCGTGTCCGGGCGGGCCGGTGGCCTCGGCAACGCCACGGACCGGGCGGTCTTCGCTCTCAACCGCGCTCTCGCCGATGTCATCCTCGTCGGTGCCGGAACCGCCCGCACCGAGGAGTACGGACCCGCCGAGGACGACCCGCAGTGGCGTGCGCTGCGGGCCGGGCGCAGTGCGACCGCGCCGCTCGCCGTCGTCTCCGAGAGCCTTGCCCTCGACTTCACGGCACCGCTGTTCACCGACGCCCCGGCCGATGCCCGGACGATCATCCTCACGAGTGAGTCCTCCCCGCTGCCGGCACGGGAGAGAGCCGCCGAGGTCGCCGAGGTGATCGTCGCCGGCGTCGACGCCGTCGACTTCGGCCTCGCCCTCGATCAGCTGCGTCAGCGCGGCTTCCACCGGATCGTCTGCGAGGGCGGTCCGAGCGTCTTCGCCGAACTCATCCGCGCCGAATGCGTCGACGAACTCTGCCTCACTCGCTCCCCTGAGATCGTCGGCGGGACAGGCACCCGCATCGTCCACGGACCGACCTTCGACCCTCCGGTTCCCCTCGACCTCGCATCGGTGCTCGCCACCGACGACGGGTACCTCTTTCTCCTCTACAGATTCCCCGCAGACAGCCGTTCTCTCAGGAGCCGACCATGACCCAGGCCCCACAGTCCCCCGAACCCCCGCACGACCCCGAGGTCTCCGACCACCGTGATTCCCTGAATTCCCCCACCGAGGCGGCCGCCGCGCCGCCACCGGCCGACGGCGCGGAGATTGGGTCGCTCATCGGCGGCGTCTTCGGCCTCGTCTTCCTCATCGTCAACAGCGCCGGGTTCTCGACCGTCGGCCGCATCGGCGTCATCGTCCTCGGCATCGCGGCCTTCGCAGGGATCCTGGTCCTCGCCTTCCGCAGCCTCGGACGCCGCCGGGGACGGCCCCGACCGGCGGGAGCGAACCCGTTCTCCCGCAGCTACTGGATCATCGTCGCCGTCGAAGCGCTCGCTCTCTTCGGCGGAGCGAAGCTGCTCTCGGGACTCGGCTACCCGGAGCTCGGTGTCGCGTGGGTGGCCGTCGTCGTCGGCACGCACTTCTACGCGCTCGGGCACGTCTTCAAGCTCGGCCGCTTCCACGTCCTCGCCACCGTCGTCACGCTGCTCGGCGTCGCCGGATTCATCGCCTTCTTCGTCTCCGCCCCGGCATTCATTCCCGTGCTCGCCGGAGTCATTCCCGGCTTCGTCCTGCTCGCCTTCGCACTCTGGGCGCTCGCCCCCGCCGCCTCGGCGCCGGCCGCACGCGACGCGCAGCCCGCCTGAGGCCGACGCTCCCGCCAGAGGCCGCAATTT
>NZ_BAAAMB010000003.1:133306-212876 GCF_039528855.1 Brevibacterium sanguinis
ATCGACACTCAGCGTCCGGACGTCGGTGAGGGACCTACGCGTCCCCGCCCGGCGCGTTCCCGGGTGCGGCCCCGCCGGGCGTGCGGGGGCTGCGCACGCGCGGAGCGGGGAGGTCGGGGGCGGTGACGGCCGGTGTCTCGTCGAGGGCGGCGAGCACCTCGGCGATGCCCCGATCGAGCTGCGGATCCTCGGCGGCGAACAGCTGCCCGGGATCGTGCTCGACCTCGATGTCCGGGTCGACGCCGTAGTTCTCGACGTCCCAGCCCTTGCCCTCGAGCCAGAACGCGTACCGCGGCTGCGTGATCCCGGTGCCGTCGACGAGGTCGTAGCGGCCGTCGATGCCGACGACCCCGCCCCACGTGCGCACGCCGATGACCGGGCCGATGCCCTTGGCCTGGACGCGGGCGTTGATGATGTCGCCGTCGGAGCCGGAGAACTCGTTGGCGAGGAAGACGACGGGACCGCGCCGGGTGTTCTCCGGATCCGGGGTCATCTCGTCGTAGCTGCGCACCGCACCCCACGCGATGACGCGGTCGGCGAAGCGCTCGGCGACGAGCGCGCTCGTGTGCCCGCCCCGGTTGAACCGGACATCGGCGACGACGCCCTCGGCGGCCATCGCCTGGCGGATGTCGCGGTGGAGCTGCGCCCAGCCGCCGGCCATCATGTCGGGGATGTGGACGTAGCCGACGCGGCCCCCTGACTTCTCCGCCACGTACTCCCGCCGTGAGCGCACCCAGTCCTGGTAGCGCAGCTTCTCCTCGCTGCCGATCGGCACGACGGCGACGGTGCGCTCCTTGCGCCCGCGCCGCAGGGTGAGCTCGACGATCGTGTCCGCCGCCCCGACGAGCAGCGGCGCGGGCCCGAGGTCCGGGTCGACGCTCTGACCGCCCACCGCGACGATGACATCCCCGGGTGCTGCCCCGACCCCGGCCTGGCGCAGCGGCGACCTCGCCGCCGGTTCGCTCGTCTCACCGGGGAGGATGCGTGCGATCTCCCAGCCCTTGTCCGTCCGCGTGAGATCCGCGCCGAGGAAGCCGAGCCTCTTCGCCTCATCGCCGAGCGGCGCCGGCGGGGTGACGTAGGCGTGGGACGTGTTGAGCTCCCCGACGGTCTCCCAGAGGATGTCGACGAGGTCGTCGTGTGTGAGCGCCTTCGCCGCGACCCCGCGCCACCGCAGGGTCACGCCCTCCCAGTCGACGCCGTTCATGTCCGAGCGCCAGTAGTGGTCGCGCATGATCCGGGCGTTCTCCTCGAACATCTGCAGCCATTCGGCCCGCCGGTCGAGTTCGAAGCGCAGCCGGCCGAGGTCGACGGCGACGTTCTCGTCGTCATCGGCCTCGACCTTCCGGTTCGCCGGGCGCACCGTGACGTCGTCGCCGGAGCGGACGACGATGAGCTTGCCGTTGCCGGACACGCTGTAGTCATCGGCCTTGTCGACGACGGTCGTGAGCTTCCGCTTGGCGAAGTCGAAGTACTGGATGACCTCGGCGGCCTTCTCCCCGGTGTCCCCGGAGTGCTTGTCCCCGATCTCCCCGTCCTCGGCATCGCCGACGCGCATCCACAGCACGCCGCCGTCGGCGGCTTCGAGGTCGCGGAAGACGCCCGAGGAGACGGGGAACGGCACGATCCGCTCCTCGGCGCCCTCGAGGTCGACGTCGACGGTCGTCACCGCCTGGTCCCGCTCGGTCTTCGCCTTCCGGTCATCGTCGGTGAGTTCGCTGATCGCCCAGCCGCTCGTGCTCGGACCGAAGGGCGCCGGATCGGTCGCTGACAGCGGGAGCAGCCACGGCCGGGTCACCCCGTTGAAGGAGAGATCGAAGGAATGCTGGTTGTACGCGGGATCGAAGGTCCGGTCCGAGAGGAAGACGACGTACTTCCCGTCCCGCGTGAACGCAGGGGAGTGGTCGTTGTACTTCCCCGTCGTCAGGGGCGCGCCCTCCCGACCGGCCTTCACCTCGGCGATCATCAGGCGGTTGAGCTGCTCCTCGCCCTGCGTCGGCTGCGCCCACACGAGGTACTTCCCGTCGGGGGAGAAGCGCGGGGACGTCGCCTCCCCGGACCCGGAGTGACCGACGACGTGCGTCCGACCCCCGGAGACCTCGATGAGGCGCACGGTCCCGTCGTGGGAGATCGTCGCGAGCACCTTGCCCGCGGGATCGGCCGCCAGCGACAGCACCCGGCCGAGCGCTCCCGCACCGATCCGCCGCGGTTCCTTCTCGCCCGCGAGATCGCGGATCTCGATCGCGTCCTCGCCCTCGGCGTCGGTGACGTACGCGGCCTGCCCGGTGGTGCCGAGGACGACGGGCAGGCGCACCCGCACCGAGGAGTCCGCCGCGAGCGCCCGCGCCGGACCTTCGCGATGGGCGAGGTGGAAGGCCTTGCCCCGCCATTCGACCACCGCGGCGTTGCCCCCGTGATCAGGGGCGATGGCGCCGATTCCGGTGCTGGGATCAAGCGTGAGCGGCTGCACCTGCGTTCCCGGCAGCACGACGTCGAGGGTGCGGACGTCCGAGTCGAGGCTGTCGAGGACCTTGATCTCGCCGCGGGAGTGCCACACGATCCGCGTCCCGTCGCTCGTGGCGTCCCGGACGTAGCCCTCGGCCTCGGTCTGGTGGGTGAGCTGGCGCGGCTCGCCGAGGCTGCCGGGAGTCCGCGTCGCCAGTCCGTCCCAGATCCACAGGTTCGCCTGCTCGCCCGCGTTGTCGGGGAACGTCGCCGCCCGATCCGAGGTGACGACGAGGGAATCGCCGATCCACAGGGGATCGGTGAGCGAGGCTTCCTCGTCACGGAGCAGCCGCTCCCACTGCGCCCCGGCGCCCGTGTCGTCGGCGGTCCGATCGAGCCACAGCCGCGGCGCGGTGCCGCCGCGATAGCGCTTCCAATGCGCGGGGGGCCGGCTGAACGGGGTCGACAGCGCGCTCACCCCGGTGTGGTGGCGGGCGAAGCCCGAGGCCCGGCCCCACGTCAGGCGCTCGACCTCCCCGGTCAGGCTGACGGACTTGATGACGTGATCGCGGACCTCGGCCTCACCGGCGTTCGACCCGATGAGGATGTGCTCGTCGTCGGCCCAGCCGAGCATCGTCGTCACCGAGCCGCCCAACCAGGTGAGCCGGCGCAGGGCACCGGTGGCCGCCTCGGCGAGCATGAGCTCAGGATGGCCGTCGCGGAACGACACGAACGCGACATGGGTCCCGTCCGGGGAGATCCGGGGACTGCGCACGGGAGCATGATCCGAGGTCAGGCGCCATGCGCGGCCTCCCTCGACGGGGACGAGCCAGACGTCGTCGTCGGCGGTGAAGGCGATGAGATCGCCGCTGACATGGGGGTAGCGAAGATAAGTCACGTGATCCACATTACAGCCGTGAATCCAGTCCCTGACCTGAGGAAACCGCATCGGCATGGCGCGAATAGAATGGGGGGCATGCCGACGCTCACTTCACTTCTCAACGACCGGTTCGCCGCGGCCCTCACCGCCGCCTTCGGGGAGGACTTCTCCGATCGCGACCCCGTCATCAGGAGCTCGCAGTTCGCCGACTTCCAGGCCAACGTCGCGCTGCCGCTGGCGAAGGAGCTGACGTCGAAGCCCCGCGACATCGCCGAGGCGATCGTCGAGAACCTCGACCTCGACGGCGTCTGCGCACCCCCGGAGATCTCCGGGCCCGGATTCATCAACCTCACGTTCCTGCCCGAGTTCCTCGCCACCGCGCTCGAGACCGGGGACGCCACCGCCGTCGACGCCCCGACGACACCGCAGACGGTCGTCATCGACTACTCGGCGCCGAACGTCGCGAAGGAGATGCACGTCGGCCACCTGCGCACGACCGTCGTCGGCGATGCGCTCGCCCGCACGCACGAATACCTCGGGGACACCGTCATCCGCCAGAACCACATCGGCGACTGGGGCACCCCGTTCGGCATGCTCATCGAGCACCTCCTCGACGTCGGCATCGGCGAGACGACGGAAGCCGAGATCGCCTCCGACCCGAACTCCTTCTACCAGGCCGCGCGGGTGAAGTTCGACGGCGACGAGGACTTTGCGACCCGCGCTCGGGCCCGCGTCGTCGCCCTCCAGGGCGGGGACGCCGACACGCTGGCCTTGTGGGACACCCTCGTCGGGTACTCGAAGACCTACTTCAACAGCATCTACTCCCTCCTCGACGTCACGCTGCGCGATGCTGACCTCGCGGGGGAGAGCACGTACAACGACGACCTCGCCGATGTCTGCGACGAACTCGAGGCGAAGGGGCTCGCGTGGATCAGCGACGGTGCCCTCTGCGTCTTCCCGGACGGCTACAAGGGCCGCGACGGCGAACCCCTGCCGCTCATCATCCGCAAGTCCGACGGCGGCTACGGCTATGCCACGACCGACCTCGCCGCGGTCCGCCGCCGCGCCCGTGACCTCCACGCCGACCGGGTCCTCTACGTCGTCGGCGCCCCGCAGGCCCTCCACTTCGAGATGGTCTTCGCGACCGCCCGCGCCGCCGGCTGGATTCCCGAGGGCACATCCCTGGACCACGTGAAGATCGGCAACGTCCTCGGGTCCGACGGGAAGATCCTGCGCACCCGCTCCGGCGCCCCGCTGCGCCTGGCCGCCCTCCTCGAGGAGGCCGTGGCCCGAGCCAAGGTCACGCTCGAGGACTCGAGTGCCGACTTCGCTCCCGGTGAGGAGGACGAGGTCGCCGCCATCGTCGGCATCGGCGCGGTCAAGTACGCCGACCTCTCCGTCGCCCACGACACCTCGTACACCTTCGACCTCGACCGCATGCTCGCCCCGATCGGCAACACCGCCCCCTACCTCCAGTACGCCGGGGCGCGGATCCGCTCGATCCTCCGCAGGGCTGACGCCGAGGACGGGACCCGCGCGTTCGCGACCGCGCCGATCGTCCTCGGTGAGCCGGCCGAACGCGATCTCGCGCTCGCGATCCTCGGGTTCCCCGATGTCGTCGCCGAGGTGGCCGCCGGGTCCGTGCCCCACCGGATGGCCGCGTACCTCTTCGACCTCGCCCAGTCGTTCACCGCGTTCTACGAGCAGTGCCCCGTCCTCGTCGCCGACACGCCTGAGCTGCGGAACTCGCGTCTGCGCCTGAGCGCGACGGTGCTCGAGGTCCTCGAGGCCGGGCTCGGCGTGCTCGGCATCCGCGTGCCCGAGAGGATGTGAACACGCCGGGCCGGCTTGCGGTGTCGGGGATGGTGCCGTGGATCGTCGCGGGCATCGTCCTCCTCGCCCTCAACCTGCGCACCCCGATCATCGCGCCGACCGCGGTGCTCGGCGACATCCGCGCCGACACCGGTCTGAGCGCGGCCGGTGCCGGCCTCCTCACGGGTCTGCCCGTCCTCCTCTTCGCCCTCGCCACGCCGCTCGCGACGAAGACGATCCGCCGCCTCGGCGCCGAAGCCACCGTGCTCGCGTGTCTCACCGGGGTGCTCGTCGGCACCGTGCTGCGCTCGGTCGGGCCGACGTGGCTCGTGCTCACGGGCACGGCGATCATCGGGCTCGCGATCACCCTCGGCAACATCGTCGTGCCCGTCATCATCCGCCGCGAGGTCCCGTGGAACCAGGTCTCCATGGTCACCGGCCTCTATTCGGCGACGATGAACATCGGCTCGATGGTCACCCTCATCGGCACCGGACCGCTGGCCGCCCTCGTCGGGTGGCGCTGGGCGATCGGGCTGTGGGGGATTCTCGCCCTCGCGGGCCTCGGGTTCTGGCTGCTCGTCCTCCGCCGGCGCAGACGTGCCGAGGCCGAGGTCGACGCTGAGTTCGACGCGGAGGTCGATACGACCGCGGCTGCGTCCGAGCCCGACAAGCGCCCGCCCGAGCCGGGAAAGCGTCCGTGGCGGGAGGCGCCGCCGCAGTTCCGGGCGATCGTCGCCCTCCTCGTCATCACCTTCAGCGGCCAGTCGATCTCCTACTACACGACGACGACGTGGCTGCCGTCGATGCTCGCCGACACCGAGGGACTTGCCGCCGGTGCGGCCGGCAGCACGGCATCGCTCTTCCAGGTCGCCGCGATCCTCGGCGCCTTCGGCGTGCCGCTGCTCGCCGGGCGGGCCCGGCCGTGGGTGCCCGTGGCGATCGTCGCCGTCCTCTGGCTGTCCCTGCCCGTCGGCCTCCTCCTCGCCCCGGATCAGTACGTGCTCTGGGCGATCACCGGCGGCATCGCGCAGGGCGGCGGATTCACCGCGATCTTCTCGATCATCGCGCGCACCGCGGGCAGCGACGCCCAGACCGCGTCCGCCTCGGCGCGCGTGCAGGGCGGGGGCTATCTCGCGGCGACGCTCGCCCCGCCGTTCGCCGGCTGGCTGGCGACGACGACCGGCGGATGGGTCGGACCCCAGCTGCTCGTGCTCGCCGCGACGCTCGCGTTCACGGTCGCTGGCCTCCTCGCCGCCCGCCTCGCCGGACGCTTCACACCCGGGGGACCCGCGGGCCGGCGCGAAGTGCTCTGAGGAGCATCGTTCACGGGGGTCTGCCCACGGCGGTCTGCCCACCCGGTGCACAGGACGGCTTGCCGACCAAGTAGAGTGAGACCCACGACACATCCGAGCGGCGCATCGCGGCGCCGCATCGCTTGGACCCGAGGAGAACCATGACGGCCGAAGTCCTCACTGCCCTGCGGGACGCGCTGCCCGCCGACGCCCTCATCACCGATCCGGACTCGATGGACGCCTATCGCTGGGATCGGGCGAACGACCCCGGTGCCGGGATGCCGCTGGCGATCGTCCGCGCGTCCTCGACCGCCGACGTCCAGGCGGCGGTGCGCGTCGCGGCCGCCGCGCGGATCCCCGTCGTGCCCCGCGGCGCCGGTTCGGGGCTCTCGGGCGGCAGCTCCGCCGTCGAGGGCGGGCTCATCGTCTGCCTCGACCGGATGCGCGACATCGCGGTCGACCCCGCGACCCGCATGGCCGTCGTCCAGCCCGGGGCCTTCAACGCCGAGGTCAAGGCCGCCGCGGCCGAACACGGCCTGTGGTACCCGCCGGATCCCTCGTCGTACGAGTTCTGCTCGATCGGCGGCAATGTCGCGACGAACGCCGGCGGCCTATGCTGCGTGAAGTACGGAGTGACGACGGACTACGTCCTCGGCATGACCGTCGTCCTCGCCGACGGCCGGGCGATCGAACTCGGCGGTCCGCGGATCAAGGACGTCGCGGGGCTCTCCCTGCTCAAGCTCTTCGTCGGCAGCGAGGGAACGCTCGGCATCATCACCGAGGTGACCCTGCGGCTCGTGCCCGCCCAGCTGCCCCCGACGACGCTGGTGGCGACCTTCCCGACGCTCGAGGGTGCGACCCAGACCGTCCTCGACATCTGCGCGCAGATGCGCCTGTCGATGCTCGAGTTCATGGACCGCGCATCGATCAACGCCGTCGAGGACGAGCTGAAGATGGGTCTCGACCGGGAGGCCGAAGGCATGCTCGTCATCCAGTCCGACGAGCCCGGCGAGTACGCCGCCGGTCAGATCGCCATCGTCGAGGAGCTGTGCGAGAAGAACGGGGCGACCGAATGCTATGCCACCGATGACGCCGAGGAAGGGGAGGTCTTCGTCACCGCGCGGCGGATGGCGATTCCCGCGGTGGAGAAGAAGGGCACCCTCCTGCTCGAGGATGTCGGGGTGCCGCTGCCCCGCCTCGGCGACCTTGTCACCGGGATCGAGCGGATCGCGGCCGAGCGCGACGTCCTCATCTCCGTCATCGCCCATGCCGGTGACGGGAACACGCACCCGCTGCTCGTCGTCGACCCGAACGATGCCGCCCAGCGGGAGCGGGCGGACATCGCCTACGGCGAGGTCATGGATCTCGCGACGTCGCTCGGCGGCACGATCACCGGCGAGCACGGTGTGGGCCGGCTGAAGAAGCCGTGGCTGCCGGAGTACCTCGGTGCCGACGTCATGGAGCTCAACCACACGATCAAGCGCGCGCTCGATCCCGACAACATCCTCAACCCCGGGGCGATCTACGCCGACGGATTCAGTCGGGCGGAAGCGGCCGAACGGCGGGTCACGACCCCCAACGACTGAGCTGCAGAGACGACTGAGGCGGACCACCGGAAAGGTGATCCGCCTCAGTGCTGAGCAGCTCAGGGCTGCCAAGGCAGCTCAGTGCTTCGCGTTGGAGTCCGTGGTCGGGTCGACGGCCGGCTTCGGGGTCGGGGTCGCCGGGGTGGCGGGAGCCTTCGAGTCGGGCACCGGAGCCTGCGAGACGTTCGGGGTCGTGCCCTGGCGCGAGGCCGGGGTCGATCCGACGGGGCGGGCATCGGCCGGGCGGTTGTTCGGCAGCGGCGTCGACCAGGGGTCCTCGACCGGCTGGGCCTTCTTCCACACGTAGTAGCCGATGCCGGCGGCGGAGCCGATGACGAGCGTCCACACGAGGGCCTTCTTGCCGCCGCCGGACTTCTGCGCGGTCTCCTTCTGGATCCGCTTGCCGGCCTGGGCGAGGGCCTTGCGGGCCTTCTTCATCGCCTTCTTGTCACCGGTGAGGCGCACGGCGAGGTTGTCGATGAGCTGCGGGGTCTCCATCGCCGCGAGCGACGTCGCGGCGGTCCCGGCGAACTTGCCGGCGCGCTCGGTGGCCTCGGGCCGGTAGGCCTCGATCCGGTCTGCCCAGTCGTGGACCTGCTGGTTCGCCTTCTCGGCGAGCGCCTCGACCTGGGGGCGGGCCTTCTCGGTGAATGCCTCGACGCGACCGTTGGCCTTGTCGGCTGCCTCACGCAGTTTGGGAGCGGCGGCATCCGAGGCGTCGGCCAGGAAGCGGAGCGACGTCTTCTTCGCGGAATCGAGCTTCGACGCGAGCGGTTCCCGAGCTGGCTTCTTCGACATGAACATTCCCAATCCTCTTAAGTCCGGGGGCAACTGATCACTCCCCAGTCTACGGCCTGGCCCGGGGGGAGGGGCCACCGGAGGGGGAGGAATTTGCCTGCGGATCTGCTGGAGGTTTGTGCAAACCCTCCTTGACGGATCAGCAGATTCGCGGCCGGCGTGGAAGAATGAGGGGCATGTCCACATCTGCAACGAACACAGCGGTCCTGCACACCAACCACGGCGACATCACCATCAACCTCTTCGGCAACCACGCCCCGAAGACGGTCGCGAACTTCGTCGAACTCGCCACCGGTGAGCGCGAATACACCGACCCCCAGACCGGCCAGCCCACGAAGGGCCCCTTCTACGACGGCACCGGCTTCCACCGGATCATCTCGGACTTCATGATCCAGGGCGGCGACCCGCTCGGCACCGGCACCGGCGGTCCCGGCTACGTCTTCGACGACGAGATCCACCCGGAGCTTCAGTTCGACCGCAAGTACCTGCTCGCGATGGCCAACGCCGGCAAGCAGATGGGCCGCGGCACCAACGGCTCGCAGTTCTTCATCACGACCGCTGAGACCCCGTGGCTCAACGGCAAGCACACGATCTTCGGCGAGGTCGCCGACGATGCCTCCCAGAAGGTCGTCGACGAGATCGAGGGCGTGCGCACCGGGGCGATGGACAAGCCGGTCGAGCCGGTCGTCATCGAATCCGTCGAGATCAAGGACGCCTGAGCACCGCCTCACACGATCTGACCTACGATGGGTGCATGAGCACACCAGAGCAGGGCCCGGCCCGGGAAACCGGCCGGGCCCTCTCTGTGCACTTTCCCCCGGTGACGGCCGGGATCATGATCGTCACCGGCCTCTCGTTCCTCCTCCAGCTGCTGCCCGGACTCGATCTCCTCCACCGGTTGAGCTACGTGCCGGCGCTCACCGTCGAGCAGCCTTGGCGTCTGTTCACCGTGGCCCTCGTCCACGAACAGCCCTCGCCGGTCCATCTGCTCGCCAACATGCTCGGCCTCTTCTTCTTCGGCTCGTTCGTCGAGCGCGCCCTCGGGCACTGGAGGTTCCTCGCCGTCTACGTCCTCGGCGCGATCGGCGGCTCCGTCATGGTCCTCCTCCTCGCCGAACCGTGGAGTCGGGACTGGGTGACGAACAACATCGGCGCGTCCGGCGCGGTGTTCGCGATCATCGGCGTCCTCCTCGTGCCGACGAAGCGACTCGACCGCAACATCACCGGCGTCGTGCTCTTCGTCGTCCTCAACTTCGGCTACGGATTCCTCGTGCCGGGAGTCTCGTGGCAGGCGCACTTCGGCGGTCTCGTCACCGGATTCGTCCTCGGCGCCGGTGCCCTGCTCGTGGGGCGGAAGCGCTCGGGACTCGTGTTCTGGCTCGTCGCGGCAGCCCTCGTCCTCGTCATGACGGTCGTGGTCATCGCGAAGACAGCCACCGCAGGCGCTGCGCCCTGAACTGCATTCGTCATTTGTCCACAGTGGTTATCCACACGGTGGATAACTCACATCGATGTATTTCTGCAGGTCACAGGCGTGGAAAAAGTTATGCACAGGACAGCGTGCGCGCTTGGGTATAACTCAGCCCCTCCCTCGGCCCGTGTGATGGGCCCAGGAAGGGGCGGTGATAGGCACGGAAGGGGGGACTGATCTAGCGCCAGCGCGTCGACATGATGAGGCCCGCGACGAAGAACGCGAAGCCGATGAGGATGTTCCAGTTGCCCCATGCCTCGACGGGGAACGCACCCTGCGTGATGTAGAACGTGACGAGCCAGATGAGGCCGATGAGCAGGAGGCCGATGAGCACCGGAAGGAACCAGCGCGGGTTCGGCTTGATCGTCTGCTGGCCGGCCTCGGAGGTGTAGCTCGCGGTCTTGCGGCCCTGCGAGCGCTTGGCCGGATTGCCCGAACGCGTCGTGCGCTTCGCGCCCGCCTTCTTCGGATCCTTCTTCGCTGACTTGTCCGTGGCGGACGACTTGTCCTTGGAGGCCGCGGCCTTCTCCTTGGAGGCTGAGGACTTCGCGGTACCGGACTTCGCTGCGCCCTTGGCCGCTGAGTCCTTCGTCGCCGTGCCCTTGGTCGCGGAGTCGTCGTCCTCGGCCGTGTCCTCGTCGGAGTCCGCCTCGGCGTCTTCCTTTGCGTCCGCCTTCGCCGAGGTGGTCCCCGACTTCGCGGCTGCCGTCGGCTCCTCGTCGGAATGGTCCTCGTCGCCGGCAGTGTCCTTGTCGGCAGTGTCCTCGACGACCTCGACCTCGTCGACGATGACGACGTCGGTCTCGGTGCCGTCGGCATCGACCACCTCGGTGACTTCGATGTCGGTCTCGTCGACCACGGTGGCGTCATCAGCCGTCTTCTTGGCTTTCGCCGCATTGCGCGTGGTGCGCTGAGGGCGCGAGGTCCGTCCATTGGACTTGGCCACGAGTACTCCTTCGACAGCGACCCCAGGGGCGGGCCACCGATTCACTGGTCGGGGACAATCGCCCCTCAGTCTACTCGGGAGGCGGGGCTGAATGAAAAACCTGACCCCAGACTTCGAGTGAGCTGTGAACCCGCCACAGCACCGTGTTCATGCGATAAAGTGCATTAGGGTGTCCCCGCTTGTCCACAGGGCGAGCCCCGGATTCAAGGTCATAGGCACGGTGCAGAAGTGGTGAATAGCTCCTCCTCGGGTAACGAAGCGTCTTCGCGACCCACCATTCGATCCGCACAGCGGCGGATGCCCACTCCCCAGACACCGCCGACCCACCCCACAGAGCCGGTCACGGGCCAGGGCTCCCACAATCAGGGGGACTACGGCCAGGGCCCCTACAGCCAGGGCGATGCGGGTCCGGCGACCGAGCCCTTCCGGATCGACGCCGCCTCGGCGAACACCGGCGACGCCGACTCCGCTGCCGATTCCACCGCCGGCACGAACTACGACGCGCCCCTGCCGAGCCGCCGCGAACTGCGCCGCCGTGAAGCCGCTGCCGCCGCCGGTGGAGCCGGTGCCGGGACCGCCGCCGGCACTGCTGCCGGTGCGGGAAGCGCCGAGGCCCCGCCGCTGCGCTCCGAGGCCACCGAGGCGATGCCGACGCAGGCGATGCCCGCCTGGTCCCAGCAGCACGCGCAGCAGCAGCCCCAGCCGTACCCGCCCACGGGTGCGCAGCCGACGATGGTCCAGTCCGCCTACACCGACACCACCGGCAATCCCGCCTCCCCCGGAGCGGGTTACGGAGCCGCGGGCTACGCGGCAGCTGCCGTCCCCGCAGCAGCAGGCCCTGGCGGCCCGGGAGGACCCGGCGGCCCCACCGGCCCGGGTGGTCCCGGCGACGGCAGCTCGGGCGGGGGCCGACGGAAGAAGCAGCCGGTCCAGCGCCAGCCGATCGGCCCGATCCGCGGGACGATCCGCACCTTCGGCGAACTCTGCATCACCGCAGGGCTCGTCCTCATCCTCTTCGTCGTCTGGCAGCTGTGGTGGACGGATCTCGAGGCCAACCGCGACAACGAGGTGCTCGCCGACCAGCTGACGAAGGACTGGGCGAACCAGGATCCCAATCAGCTGCCCGATGACCCGGACGAACCCGTCGTGGCCGACCCCGTCGAGAAGAACACCGCGTTCGGCATCTTCTACATCCCGCGCTTCGGCGACGACTACTACCGCACGCTCGCCGAGGGCGTCGACCTCGAACCCGTGCTCAACCGCATGGGCGTCGGCCGCTACCCGAACTCAGCGATGCCCGGCGAGGTCGGCAACTTCTCCGTCGCCGGCCACCGCGTCACCTACGGCAAGCCGTTCAACCAGATCGCGAAGCTCCAGCCCGGCGACGAGATCGTCGTGCAGACGAAGGACGGGTTCTACACGTACACGTTCCGCAACTTCGACATCATCCTCCCCGATGCCGTCGAGGTGCTCGCCCCGGTGCCCGACCAGCCCGATTACAAGGGCAAGGACCGGATCCTCACCCTGACCGCGTGCAACCCGATGTTCTCCGCACGCGAGCGCTACATCGCCTACGCCGAGCTCACCGAATGGCGCCCGGCCGGCGAGGGCCCACCGGACGCGATCAAGGACTCGAAGGCGTACGACAAAGTCAGCAAGAGCGGAGGAGCGTGACATGTACGGACTGATCTGGCGGATTCTGCCCGGGCCGTGGTTCGTCAAGCTCGTCTTCGCCCTCATCCTCATCGCGGCCGTCGTCTACCTGCTCATGCAGTACGTCTTCCCCGCCGTCGCCCCCTACATGCCGTTCAACAACGCGACCGTCACCGACGAGGGCGGGCAGTGACCCGCATCCTCGTCGTCGACAACTACGACAGCTTCGTCTACACCCTCGTCGCGTATGTCCGTGAGCTCGGTGCGACGGCCGACGTCATCCGCAATGACGACTTGTCCGCCGAGGCGGCCGTGGAGCTGGCGGACGGATACGACGGCATCCTGCTCTCCCCGGGACCGGGTGTGCCCGCGGAGTCCGGGGTGTGCCCCGACCTCATCCGCTGGGCCGCCGAGGCGGGCCGCCCGCTGTTCGGGGTGTGCCTGGGGCACCAGGCCCTCGGAGAGGTCTTCGGGGCGACGGTGACGCATTCGCCGGTCCTCATGCACGGCAAGACCTCGGTCATCACCCACGACGGGGCGGGCATCTTCGCCGGCTGCCCCTCGCCGCTGACGGTGACCCGGTACCACTCGCTCGCGATCGTCGACGAGACGATCGACCTCGAGACCTTCGCCGTCACCGCGCGCACTCCTGATGGTGTCGTCATGGCCATCGAGCACCGCAGCGCACCCCTCTACGGCGTCCAGTTCCACCCGGAGTCCGTCCTCACGGAATCGGGCTACCTCATGCTCGGCAACTGGCTCGAGGTCTGCGGACTGTCCGGCGCGGCCGCACGGGCCGCGGCGATGTCGCCGCTCGCCTCGGCGATCTCCGCTCCCTGACACTTCCGCCTCCCGGACTTCAGCGCTTAGGATCGACTCAGTCGATCCAGTGAGAGGACATCCCATGGAAGAGCCGAGTTACTTCCCGACCGAGCCGTATCGCGAACTCACCGTCTTCGAGGCCCAGCCCGTGCCCACGGTCGTCGTCGAGGCCCAGAACCATCCGATGAGCGAGCTGCCGACCCTCTTCGACTCCGTGTACTCCCGGCTCTTCCCCGCGCTCGCCGAGGCGGGGGTCGAGCCCGCGGGACCGGCGTTCTCCCTCTACACGCGCCCGCCCACGGACACCGTCGACATCCAGGTGGGCATCCCGGTGGCCGGGGTCCTGAGTCAGGCGCTCGACCTCGGTGACGACCTCACCGCGATCCCCGCCGAACTGCCCGGAGGATCGGTCGGAGCGATCTCCCACCTCGGCGGATTCGACGGTCTCGCCGAAGCGTGGAATGCGCACATGCAGGGTCTCGTCGCCGCCGGCCATCACCCGGACATGCCGTTCTTCGAGGTCTACGTCACCGAGCCGAGCCCGGACATGGATCCGGCGGACCTGCGCACGGATCTCTTCGTCACGCTCGGCTGAGGGCTCGCCTGCGGCTGAGCCGTCACGCTCGGCTGAGAGCCCCTCTGCGCTGAGAACTCAGTCGCCGTTGCCTCGGGCGTCGGCCCAGTCGTCGAACCACGAGCTGCCGCCGCCGACCGCACCGTCGTTCGACGTGCCTCCGCCGTTGCCGTTGTCCCCGCCGTTGCCATCGGGGCTGTCGGTCGGCGACGGTGCGGTCGGGATGCCGCCGGGGATCGACGGGATCGTCGGGGACGGCTCCGGCGGCTTCTTGGCCACGCGGATGGTGATCTCCGAACCCTGCGCGACATCGGTGCCGCCCGGGGTCGACTGCTCGAAGACCGTGCCCTCCTCCTGGTCGGCGGTCTCGACCTCTTCGACCTTGCACTGGAGCTTGTAGTCGTCGCCGGAGAGGGTGCTGCAGGCGTCCTCCTGCGTCTGCCCGAGGACGTCGGGGACCTTGACGAGTCCCGAGGACACGACGAGATCGACGTTCGAGTCGACATCGACCTTCTCGCCCTCACCGGGCTTCGTCTCGATGACGACGCCCTTCTTCACATCCGGTGAGTTCTGGGAGATGTGGGTGCCCGCCTGGAGTTTCGCGTCGTTGAGGATCTGGCGCGCCTCCTCCTCGGTCTTGCCCGCGACCTCGGGGACGGTGACGTTCTCGGGGCCTAAGGAGACGACGAGTTTGACGGTGCTGTTCTCCGGGATGCTCTGGCCGGCGGCCGGATCCGTCGAGATCGCACTGCCCTCATCGACGTCGGCGTTGTACGTCTCCTCCGTCGTGACGTCGAATCCCTGATTGCGCAGCTGCGCCTCGGCGGCATCGGCATCCATGCCCGCGACGTCGGCGACCTGGACCTGGACGATCGGTTCGGGCTTGTTGATCTCGTACACCCACAAGGCGACGGCCGCGAGGGCGAGGAGGACGAAGATGCTGCCGATCCAGATCCACGCCCGCGAGCGCTTCTTCACCGGCTGCTGCTCCTGCCGGGTCATGATCTGGGAGACCGGACCGGTCTCGGGAGCCGCCTCGGCGTCGAGCGGGTACGCCTGCGTCGCAGGCGGCGGACCCATCATCCCGGCCCCGCCGGCCGCCGCGAACGCCTGCGTGCGATCGAGGTCGCCGTCGATGCTCAGCGGTCGACCGTCGCGCGCGGCGAGGACGTCCTCCCGGAACGTGTAGGCGTCCTGGTAGCGCTCGTCGCGATCCTTCTTCAGGGCGTGGAGGACGAGTCGATCGACCTCCGGGGGCACATCGGGGTTGTAGAAGCTCGGCGGCTGCGGCGTCTCACCGACATGCTGATACGCCACGGCGAGCTGGGAGTCGCCGACGAACGGGGGCCGACCGGCGAGCAGTTCGTAGAGGAGGCACGCGGTCGAGTAGAGGTCGGACCGTGCGTCGACGACCTCGCCGCGCGCCTGCTCGGGGGAGAGGTACTGGGCGGTGCCGACGACCGACTGCGTCTGGGTCAGGCCGCTGTTGTCCTTGAGCGCCCGGGCGATGCCGAAGTCCATCACCTTGATGTCGCCCTCGGGGGTGAGCATGACGTTCGCCGGCTTGATGTCGCGGTGGACGATGCCGTTGCGGTGGGAGTACTCGAGCGGGGCGAGGACCCCGGCGATGACGTTGAGCGCCTCATCGACGGTGAGCGTGCCGTGTTCGTTGAGGACCTCGCGCAGGGTCTGACCCTCGACGTACTCCATGACGATGAAGGGCACGGAGACGCTCGAGCCGCCGGATTCGACGAACTCCTCCTCACCCGAGTCGTAGACGGCGACGATGCCGGGATGGTTGAGACCGGCAGCGGACTGCGCTTCGCGCTTGAGTCGCGTGTGGAAGGAGGGGTCGCGCGCAAGATCGGACCGCAGAAGCTTGATCGCGATGCGTCGACCCAGACGGGTGTCGACGCCCTCGTGCACCTCTGCCATGCCCCCACGGCCGAGGAGGGCACGGACTTCGTACCTCTCCGACAGCACCTTGGGCTCAGTCATGTACTTCCTCCGCGTATGTCACCCGGACGCGTTGAGCAGTCCGGGCAGTTCCTCAAGATTACTATTCTTCGCTCGTCCCATGTCCCAGTCGCCTCGGCGGCTAACCCTCGTCTCCGCTGGAGTCCGCGCCTGCGTTCGTGCCGTTTCCGTTGTTGCCGTTGGCGTTGGATCCGCCGTTCGGGTTCGACCCGGGATTCGAGTTCGCGCCGTTGCCGGAATTCGCTGACGATCCGCTCTCCGAGCCCGACTCCGAGGACGACCCTGAGTTCGAGTCCGAGGAGGAGCCGCTGTCCGAATTCGAGGACGCGCCGGAGTCGGAGTTCGACGAGGATCCGCTGTTCGAGTTCGACGACGACCCGGAGTCGGACGAGGAGCCCGAGTTCGAACCGCTGCCCGACCCCGAATTCGAGCCGGAGTCGCTGCTCGGTTCGCTCGGCCGCGACGTCCGCGTCGGCTCGGGTGCCGGCTCCTCGGCAGGTCCTGAGGAGATGTAGAGGGTGACGGTGTCGCCCTCCTGGAAGGTGTAGCCGCCGCCGTCGGCCTCGCCGACATCGGCGACGGTGCCCTGGGCGCGGTTGGAATCGATCGTCTCCGTGTCGACGCGCAGGCCCTGCCGTTCGAGGTTCTGCGTCGCCGAGGACTCGGACTGCCCGATGTAGTCGTTTCTGTCGATCTCGATCTCCTGCGGCGCCTGCGAGGTCGTCGCACTCGTCGACGGAGCGGGAGCCGGCTCCTCGCCGTTCTGCCCGAGGAAGTACCAGAGGAGGGACCCGACGGCGATGAGTGCGAGGATCGCGAGGACCCAGATGAGGACCCTGCCCTTCTTCGACTGCTTCTTCTCCAGCTCATCATCGGTGCCGTTGGGATCGTTCGGGTCACCCGCGGCGACGGCCTGGTTGTAACCGGTTCCCGTGGGCGGACCGTAGCCGGGCTGCTGGTCGGCGCTGTAGACGCGGGTCGCATCGTTGCTCGAGGTGGTCGGCAGGACCTGCGTCGAAGGCACCGGGTCGGGGTCGTTGAAGACCTGCGTGAGCGCCTCCGATGCGGCATTGCCGTGGCGCATCTGCGGCAGCGCGGCCTCGGCGGCGGCGACGTTGCCCACGGCCAGCGCCTCGGCGGCCTTGGCCACGGCCATCGCATCGTCGGGCCGGCGTTCGGGCTTCTTCTCGAGCAGGGAGTCGACGAATCGGCGCATCGGCTCGGAGACCGTGTCCGGCAGCGGCGGGTGCTGCTGGTTGACCTGGGCGATCGCGATCGCGACCTGCGAGTCCCCGGTGAAGGGGCGCTGGCCGGCAAGCGCCTCGTAGGCGATGATGCCGAGCGCGTAGAGGTCGGATCCGGGACCCGAGCCCTTGCCGGTGGCCTGTTCGGGGGCGAGGTACTGGGCGGTGCCCATGACCTGACCGGTCTTCGTCAGCGGCGCCTGGTCGGTGACCCGGGCGATGCCGAAGTCGGTGATCTTCACCCGGAAGTCCGGGGTCATGAGGATGTTGCCGGGCTTGATGTCGCGGTGGACGACACCGACCTTGTGCGCGGCGCCGAGCGCCTGTGCGGCCTGCGAGACGATGCTCAGCGTGTCCTCTTCGGACAGCGGGGCGCTGCGTTCGATGATCGTCGACAGGGGTTCGCCGGGCACGTACTCCATGACGAGGTAGGGCGAGCCGTCCTCGTCGCCGTAGTCGTAGACGCCGGCGATGCCGGGATCGGAGACGCGGCCCATGTTCTGTGCCTCGGCGCGGAAGCGGGCGAGGAACGTCGAGTCCGAGAGGTATTCGTCCTTGAGGATCTTTGCGGCGACCTCGCGTCCGAGCACGGAGTCGACGCCCTTCCACACCTCGCCCATGCCGCCCACGGCGATCCGCGAGGTCAGAGTGTACCGGTTCCCCAGCTGAGTGCCTTCACTCGGCCTCATTTGTCGACCACCGCTTCCATCATGTCCTTGGCGATCGGTCCTGCGACCGTCGCACCGTAAGCTTCATTGCCGGCGTTGCCGCCGTTCTCGACGACGACCGCGACCGCGATCTGCGGGTCGTCGGCAGGGGCGAAGGAGATGAACCACGCATGCGGGGCCGCACCCTGCGCGTGCTGGGCGGTGCCCGTCTTCGCCGCGACCTGGACGCCGGGGATCTGCGCCACCGAGGCGGTACCGTCGGTGACGACGCCCTGCATAATCGTATTGAGCTCTTCGGCCGTCTGACCGGAGACGGGACGCGAGAGCTCCGTCGGCCTCGTCTCCGTGATCGGCTCGAGAGTGTTCGCGTTGAGCACGCGGTTGACGAGCTCCGGCTTCATCATTCTGCCGTCGTTGGCGATGCCGGCGGTCATCATCGCCATCTGCATCGGCGTCGAGCGCACCTCGAACTGGCCGAGCGAGGACTGCGCGAGCTGCGGCGGGTTGAGGTCCGAGGGGAACGTCGACGGGGTCACGGTGAGCGGGATCGAGAGGTCCTGGCCGAAGCCGAACTTCGCGGCCTGCTCGGCGATCGCGTCCTCACCGAGATCCATGCCGAGCGAGGCGAACGACGTGTTGCACGATTCGGCGAGCGACTCCGCAAGGGTGGGGCGACCGCCGCCGCGGCAGGCCCCGGCGTGCGAGTTGCTGATCGTCGCCGTCGTCTGCGGCAGATCGAGGGTGGCCGGGCCGTTGAGCCGCGAGTCCGGCGTGTAGTCGCCCGATTCGAGGGCGGCGGCCGCGACGAGGACCTTGAAGGTCGAGCCGGGCGGGTAGAGGTTGCCGCCGATCGCGCGGTTGTAGGCCGGGTTCTCCGGGTCGTTGTTGAGCTGCTCGAACGCCGACCGCGCCTCGTCCGGGTTGTGGCTGGCGATCGGGTTGGGGTCCCAGCCCGGCGTCGAGGCCATCGCGAGGATCTTCCCGGTCTTCGGGTCGAGCGCGACCGCCGCACCGGTCTGGTTGCCGAGGCCGTCCCAGGCCGCCTGCTGGACGTCGGGGTCGACGGTGAGCTCGACCGCGGCACCGCGCGGCTGCTCACCGGTGAAGAAGCTGCCGACCTTGTCGTAGAAGAGGGCGTCGGAGTCACCGGAGAGGTAGTCACCGGCGGCGCGCTCCATGCCCGAGGCACCGGAGACGATCGAGTAGTACCCGGTCATCGACGCGTACGCACGGGGGTCGAGGCCGTCCGAACCGTACTGACGCTGGAACCGGTAGCGGTCGTCGACGGGCTCGGAATAGGCGATCGGCGTGCCGTCGACGAGGATCGGTCCGCGGTCGCGCGAGAGCTGATCGAGGATCTGCCGGTTGTTGAGCGGGTTGGCGTTGAGGGAGTCGGCGGTGACGAACTGCACCCAGCTCGTCGAGCCGAAGAGCAGGGCGAACATGACGAAGCCGACGACTCCGATGTGCGTGAGCGACTTCTTCATCGGTCTCCTCCCTGGGAGGGCTCGTCGGTCGGGCGCTGGTCGGGGCCGCTGGGGCGGCGGGTGCTGAGGTTCGTCGTGACCGCCTCGTCGGCGGGAGTCGTCGCGTGGACCGTCGTCGGCGACTCATCGGCGGCGGGGTTGATCCGGTCGCCGGGGTTGTTCCGGTGATCAGCGTCGACCTGGTCGCCGTCGTCGTCGGACTTCTTCCGGCGGCGCGCCGAGGCGGTCGTGGAGTCGGGGTCCTCGGTGATCTTGAGGACGCCGGTGTGGAATTCATCGACCGGGCGGCGGGCATTGTCCGACATCCGCAGCAGGAGGGCGATGATCACCCAGTTCGCGACCAGGGACGAGCCGCCCTGGGCGAGGAACGGCGTAGTCAGACCGGTGAGCGGGATGAGGCGGGTGACCCCGCCGACGACGACGAAGACCTGGAGGGCGATCGTGAACGACAGTCCTGCGGCGAGCAGCGTGCCGAAGCCGTCGCGCAGCTTCTGCGCGGTCCTGATGCCGCGTTCGAAGATGAGGAGGTAGCAGAGCAGGATGACGAAGAGACCGGCCATACCGAGCTCCTCGCCGAAGCTCGCGTAGATGAAGTCGGATTCCGCGTAGGGGACCATGTTCGGTCGGCCCTCGCCGAGTCCGGTGCCGACGAGACCGCCGTTGGCCATCCCGAACAGACCCTGGACGAGCTGGTAGGACCCGCCCGGCGTCTTGTTGTACTCCTCGGCAGTGAGCGCATTGAGCCAACCGTCGATGCGCTGCTGGACGTGGGAGAAGAGCAGGGTCGCGAGGACGGCGCCGGCGGCGAAGAAGGACATGCCGATGATGATCCACGAGACCTTCGAGGTCGCGACGTAGAGCATGGCGACGAAGAGGCCGAAGAAGAGGAGCGAGGTGCCGAGGTCGCGTTCGAAGACGAGGACGCCGACGCTGGCGATCCACGCGATGACGATGGGGCCGAAGTCGCGCAGCCGCGGGAAGCGGATGCCGAGGATCTTCGGGCCCGCGAGCACGAGCTGATCGCGGTAGGCGACGAGGTAGCCGGCGAAGAAGATCGCGAGCAGGATCTTCGCGACCTCACCGGGCTGGAACGACAGCGGTCCGATGCCGATCCAGATGCGGGCGCCGTTGATCGTCCTGCCGAGGCCCGGAATGAGGGGCAGCAGGAGGAAGAATAGGGCGAGGAAGCCCGAGACGTAGGTGTAGCGGCGCAGCCAGCGGTGGTCGCGGAGGACGATGAGCACGGCGATCGCGAGACCCACTCCGAGCGTCATCCAGATGAGCTGCTGGGTGGCGCTGTCGAGGAACTCCACGCGACCGAGGTCGACGCGGTGGATCATCGCCAGGCCGAGTCCGTTGAGGAGGACGGCGATGGGCACGAGGACGGGGTCGGCGTACTTCGCCTTCCACCACACGACGATGTGGATGAGGAGGGCGAGAGCCGTCAGCCACGCCATATAGCCGTAGATGTCGGTCGGCATGGCATCATCGACGCCGAGCCCGACGAGCGCGTAGGCACTCGTCGAGGCGACGATCGCCAGGATGATGAGCCCGAGCTCGGCCAGGCGGTAGGGCCTGGGCCGGGCTGCCTGGGAGACGGAGTCTGACATCACTGCGACTCCTCAGTGATCGCGTCACTGGGTTCGGCGCTCTGCCCGTTCGGCGGGGAGGGGGCGGGATCGCTCGGCGCGGTCGCATCCTCGGCGTTCCCGGAGACGGTGCCGGCGCTCTCGGCCTCCCGACGGAGATTGTCGATGATCCGGTCCGCCTCTTCGCGGGAGTCGGCCTGGATCGAGCTGCGCAGCCGGTCCTGGGAGAAGCTGTTGAGCGAGTCGACCTGGATGTCGGTGGTGTCCTCGAGACGGCTGAGCTCGATGGGGCCGAGCGTCGTGTCGAGCCCGCGGTAGAGCGTGACCTGGCCGTTCTCGTTCGTCAGGTAGTAGTGGTTGTTGATGTAGTTGTAGGCGAAGAAGCCGGCCACGGCGAGGGCGATGATGACGATGGCGGCGATGATCCACCCGAGGTAGGAGCGATTCTCGACGTCCTCAGGCTCGTCGTCCTCGTCGGACTCGGCCGCATCCTCGGTCTCGTCCTCGGTCAGCGTCCGCACGGACCCGGCGGGCACCTCGGCGGTGGGTTCCTGCCCGGAATCACCGGACCCGGCATCGGTCACGGTCTGCAGGGGCACGGTATCGGTGGGGATATCGGTGTTCGCGAAGTCGTGCTGCGCGGTCGCGCCGTCGCCTTCCGGGCGGGTGCCGATCGTCGCGTACTGCGGGTTGAGGTGGACGGAGCCCACGGACTTGCCCTGGGCGGTCTCGACGGTGCCCTCGATGACGTCGCCGATGACGACGGTGACGTTGTCGGCGCCGCCCCCGGCCAGAGCGAGGTCGATGAGCTGGCGGCAGGCCTCGTCGGGGTCGGCCACCTCGGCGAGGACCCGGGTGATGTCACCGATGTCGGCGAACCCGGTGAGGCCGTCGGAGCAGAGCAGCCAGCGGTCGCCGACGTGGGCCTCGCGCAGGGAGAGGTCGAGGTCAGGGGACGTGCCGACGTCGCCGAGGACCTTCATGACGACGGAGCGCTGCGGGTGGGTGTCGGCTTCCTCGGCGGTGATGCGGCCCTCGTCGACGAGCATCTGGACGAAGGTGTGGTCGTGGGTGACGGCGTGGAGTTCGCCGTCGCGGTAGACGTATCCGCGGGAGTCGCCGATGTGGGCGAGTGCGAAGCGGTTGCCCGGCGCGCGCAGGAGGGCGGTGACGGTCGTGCCCATGCCGGCGAGTTCGGGCTGTTCGGCGACGCCGCGGCAGATGCGGTCGTTGGCGTCGAGGATCGAGGTGCGGAGGATCTCGAGGGCGTCCTCGCCCCCGGTCTCGCGGTCGAGTTCGGCGAGGCGGGCGACGGTGATCGCCGAGGCGACGTCACCGCCGGCGTGCCCGCCCATGCCGTCGGCGATGAGGAGGAAGTTGGGACCCGCATACCCGGAGTCCTGGTTGTTCTTGCGCACGAGCCCGGTGTGGGACCGGGCTGCGGAGCGAAGGGTGATCGTTCCGTCGGTCGTCACGATTGGGTCTCCAACGTCGTATGTCCGATGGTGATCTGAGTGCCGATGCCCAGGTCGAACGGGGCGGTGATGCGCGAGCCGTCGACGAACGTGCCGTTCGTCGAGCTGAGGTCCTCGAGCACCCAGGCGCCGTTCCGCGCGATGATGCGGGCGTGGTGGCTCGAGGCGAAGTCGTCGTCGATGACGATCGTGTTGTCCGGCGCGCGCCCGAAGGTCACGGGTGCCCCGGAGAGGATGAGCGAGGTGCCGGCCATCGGACCGGCCGTCACCCGGATCGAGCCGGGATTCGCCCGCGGCACCGGACGCGAGGGCGCCGGCGGCTGCTGGGCCGGGCGGTTCTGGGTCTGGTTCTGCGCCTGCTGGTTTTGGGCGGGGGCGGACTGGCGCGAGGAGCCCCGCGCGGCCTTGTTCTTCTTCGACTTGCGGGGTCCGCGCCGCGCGCCGAAGATGTCCCGCCTGAGCACGCCTGCCACCCCGAAGACGAAGAGCCAGAGGATGACGAAGAACGCGAACCGGAAGACGGTGACGGTGAATTCGCTCACAGAGTGTCCTGTTCGGTGTAGCGCACATCGGCATCGCCTGCCGTGAGCACATCACCGTTGCTGAGGTTGGCGGAGGTCAGTTTGCGTCCGTGGAGCAGCGTGCCGTTCGTCGAGCCGAGGTCGTTGGCGACGGCATGGTCGCCCTCGACGACGATCTCGAAGTGGCGGCGCGAGACACCGGGGTCGTCGATGACGAAGTCCGAGCTGTTCGACGAGCGTCCGAAGACGTTGCTGCCCTGACGCAGGGGGTAGGTCTGTCCGTTGATGTCGACGCTCGCCTTGATCGTGCGCTGCCGGGCCGGGGCGGCCTGGCGGATCGGGGTCGCCGACCTGGCGGGCTCGCTCGAGCGCCGCGGCGCGGCCTGGCGCTGCGGCACGGGACGGGAAGACGACGCCGGGGCCGGTTCGACGATGTTGTGGGAGCGGGAGACCGGATCGTAGCCGCCGCGGTTGGCCGGCTGAGCCGCCGGCGACCCGTCGGGGCGCTGGGTGCTCGAGACGACGCGGTACATGCCCGTGTCGAGGTCGTCGGCCTCGACGAAGTCGACGGACACCGGCCCGACGAAGCTGTACGCCTGCTCGATCGCGTGGTCGCCGATGACCTGACGGAGATCGGCCCGCAGTTCGGTCTCGATGCCGGAGAGGCGCTCGAAGTCGGCGGGTGAGAGCTCGATCGTGTAGTGATTCGCCGTCAGGGTGCGTCCGCGGGAGACGACGGCTGCCTTGTTGTCGGCTTCGCGGCGCAGGGCCCCGCCGAGTTCGACGGGTTCGACCTGGGAGCGGAAGGCCTTCGCGAAGGCGCCGTTGACGACGTTCTCCAGTCCCTTCTCGAAGCGATCGAGAATTCCCATGGCACCTCCTCCGGTTCGGCATCGTCTGTCTCGTGTTCGGGCGGTCGGCCAGAACGTGGGCACATGGTCTGCACTGCTCTTTCGCGTGGGCGTGACCGTATCCGGCGCGAGGCGCCGTTTCGGGTACACCAACACCCAATCCTAACGCGGAGGCGCTCTCATCTCACGTCCTGCGCGATCTCGGGGCGCACCTCGGCGGGGATTCACTGTGCGCGTTCAGCCTGGCAGGACGCGTTGAGCGGTCCGTCGCTGGCGGGGGAGTGGAGCGCGGCGGCGGGGTGGGGTGGCGGGGTGCGGGGGCATGACGGTGGCGGGGTGCGGGGGCATCGCGGCGGCGGGGTGCGGGGGCATCGCGGTGGCGAAAGTGTGAAGGTCGCCACTTTTCGGAGGTTTCTGCGGGGATTTCGGTCGTTTTTGCCGGACTTCGCGGGTTCACGGGCCTTCTGAGTTTCTTGAAATCCGCGCGGCGATGATAAAGTCTTCTCTTGTTCGCGCGAGTGGCGGAATTGGTAGACGCGCTGGCTTCAGGTGCCAGTGATCGCAAGGTCGTGGGGGTTCAAGTCCCCCCTCGCGCACCAGCGAACATGAGCCCCTCACCGGCCCGATCAGGGTCAGGTGAGGGGCTCTTCGCATGCCTGCCGGCTTCCTGTCCGCCCCGCATCACCCGTCCCGCGAGCGCGTGCGCCAGTCGAAGCTGAGATGGCCAGGTCCGGTACTGGCCATCTCAGCTTCAATTGGCCACCACTCAACCGGCGCAAACCTGGCGTGCACTCATGACAGCGGTTCGACGTCGCGCTCCGCCGCTCCCTGCGACCCCTGTCGTCGCACCGCGCCGGGGGTCGACCCGACGATTCGGGTGAACGCGCGGTTGAACGCGGCCTCCGAGCGGTAGCCGAGCTCGCCCGCGAGCGTCGCCGCCGTGACCTCGGTGTCCCGCAGCCGCGACTGGGCGATGGCCATCCGCCACCGCGTGAGGTAGGCGATCGGGGCCTCGCCGACGAGGTCGGTGAACCGGGCGCTGAACGAGGACCGCGACATCCCCGCGACCCGTGCGAGGCGCTCGAGCGTCCACTCCTCACCGGGACCGTCATGGATCGCCTCGATGACCCGGCCGATGCGCTCATCCCGCAGGGAGCGCAGCCACCCGGCGCCCGCCTCGGCGTCGGAGTTCATCCACGACCGGATCGCCTGGACGACGAGGACATCGGCCAACCGCGTCGCCACGGTCTCCGCTCCCGGCTGCGGATGCGCGAGCTCGGCGGCGATGAGCCGGAGGGTGTCGCGCACCGAGGAGGCGACGCCCGCCTCATCCCCGCTGACCCGCAGGATTGCCGGCAGGCTGCGGACGAGCTGCCGGGCGGCCGGATCATCGAAACCGACGATCCCGCAGATCAGCCGCGTCGTCGGGCCCGCGCCCCCGTACCGGAGGACGGAGTAGCTCTCGCCGAGGTACTCCTGCGGCAGGAGATCGACGCGCGGTCCGCGCGGGGCCGCGGGATCGCTGAGGAGATCGTGACCGCGCCCGTGCGGGACGAGCGCGAGGTCACCGGCGGCGAGCTCGACGGCGTCCTCCCCGGGCAGGCGCAGCCAGCACGACCCGGCGACGAGGACGTGGAAGCTCACGGAGTCGGCGATCGCGGGCATCTCGAGCGACCACGGGTCACCGAACTCGGAGTGGGAGCAGAACGTCGAGCGCATCCGCAGGGTGCCGAGCACCCGGGCGAGCCGATCCTCCCCGCCGGGCGCCTCAACGGCCCGACCGGCCGCCGGTCGCCTCCGCGGTGCCGGTGTTTCGGGAGCCGACGCCCTCGCTGCCCGCATCGCGGGAGCGGCGCCCTCCGGTGCGCTCATCATGACGGCATCGTGTCACAGCCCGCCCGCGGCGACCAGGGCTCGATTCGATCAACCGACTCGTTCGGACGATCGAGCAAGAAGTGCGGCCGTTCGGGCATGGAGTGTCCGAGACGACGTCCGTAGCGTCGGAGAGGCAGACAGTTCAGCCACTCCAACAGATCAGCCACCGTAGTAGAGAAGCAGTAGAGAAGGAGTCCACCATGTTCGTCATCGCAGGAGCCACCGGACACGTCGGATCCGCCACCGCCCACACTCTCCTCGACGCCGACGCCGACGTCGGCGCCGAGGTCCGCGTCCTCGTCCGCCGGGAGGCCGACACCGCACCGTGGCGTCAGGCCGGAGCCGAGACCGCGACGGTCGACCTCACCGACCGCGCAGGGCTGACCGCCGCCCTGACCGGGGCCGCAGGGTTCTTCGCTCTGCTGCCGTTCGACCTCGGCGCCGCCGACCTCAACGCCCATGCCGAGCTGCTCAGCGACGCGATCGCCGGAGCCGTCGCCGAGGCGGGCGTTCCCCACGTCGTCATGCTCTCCTCCGGTGGCGCCGACCTCGCCGCGGGCACCGGCCCGATCACCGGACTCCACCGTCTCGAACGGGCACTGGGCGAGACGGGGACGACGCTGACGGCCCTCCGGTCCGGCCACTTCCAGGAGAAGGTCTCCGACGTCATCGACCTCGCCCGGGAGACCGGCACCTACCCGGTGTTCGCGCCCACCGCCGAGGCGCCCGTGCCGATGGTCGCGACCCGTGACCTCGGCGCGGTCGCCGCCCGCGCGCTGCTCGCCCCGCCGCCGTCGAGCGAGGCCGTCGACATCATCGGGCCTTCCCGGTCCGAACGGGACGTCGCCGAGGTGCTCGGTCGTGCCCTCGGTCGCGCGCTCACCGTCGAGATCGTCCCCGAGGCAGCGTGGGCGCCCGCGCTCACCGCGGTCGGGTTCGCTCCCCACGTCGCCGACAGTCTTGCCGAGCTCTACCGTGCCGATGCCGCGGGTCTCCTCGCCCCGCGGGGCGACCGGAGCATCACGGTGACGACGACGGTCGAGGAGACGATCGCGGGACTCGTCGGGCACGCTTCCGACGCGGGCGCGCCGTCATGATCACCGGTGTCCTCATGATCACCGGACTCCTCGTGGCGGCGACGCTGACGAACGGACTGCTCGCCGGGCTGTTCTTCGCGTTCGTCTGCGCGGTCTCACCCGCCTATCGGAGACTCGACGACGGAGAGTTCGTCCGCGGATTCCGTGCGATCAACTCAGTGATCCTCCGCCCGACATTCCTCGTCGTCTTCGTCGGCGCCCCGCTCACCGCGGTGGCCGCTGCCGTGACGGGCACGCTGAGGATCAAGGTCGAACCGGGAGGGCTCGGAATCGCCTCCGACCCGGTGGGAACGGCGCTGCTGTGGATCGGGGCGGCCGCCTCGGTGGTCTCCTTCCTCATCACCGCCGCCGTCAGTGTTCCACTCAACCAGGGTCTCGACCGTGCGCCAATCGACACATTCGGACAGCAGCAGGCGGCCCGCGTGACGTTCGAGACCCGGTGGAACCGCGCGAACCTCGCGCGCACGCTGACGTCGACGCTGTCGGTTTTCGCGCTCGCAGCCGCGCTCGCCCTCGGATGACGCGCCCCAGCCCCGGATGCAGGGCCCCAGCTCCCGACCCGGCTGTTGCCGAACCGGAACAGGATGAACACCCCTCGGGCCGCGACCGGGCATAGATTCGCTTTCATGACCTCGATCCGTTCCGCCGCAATCGCGCTCGCCGCCGTGCTCGGTCTGACACTGACCGCCTGCACAGCCTCGTCGTCGGACGATTCGGACCTGCCGCCTGAGGCGCAGGTGCAGCTGAGTCCGCAGGGGGGTGAGGGCGCGTGGCTCACTGATGCGTACGCGGCCGGGTTTGACGCGCAGTACGCGACGGCGAACGAGGTGTGCGCGGTGACCGACGACATGGCGATCGAGGTCGAGCGCGGGGTCGGCGGGGACTCGACAGTGATGGGCAGACAGCTACGCGGCGGTCAGCTCCTCTGGGAGATCGACGATGCGACCTGCGGGCAGGGCGCACTGCTGCCCGGGGACCCGGACTCGTCGGTCCCTGCCGCGTCCGCGGCGACGGTCGTCGTCGGGAGCCGGTGGCAATCGGGGATGCGCGCCTGGAGCCTCGTCGATCCGGCCACGGGAACCGAGCGGCAGGCCATGGGGTTGGGACCCGAGGTCGCGAGCGCTCAGCCGGTGGCCTGGGCCGGCACCCGTGTCGTCGTCCGGACGGGCGTCGAGGACCTCGTCGGACTCGACATGGGCACAGGCGAGAAGAAGGGGAGCGAGGTGTGGCGCAGTCCCGTCGCCGCCGGCTCCGAGGTGACCGTCCTCGCCGACGATCTCCTCGGGGTGACGAACCAGCGGGGCAAGCGGATCACCGTTCTCGACCTCGAATCCGGCGAGGTGAGGCTGTCGACCGCCGTCACCCGGCCCGACTGGATCACGTGGGCCAGCGACGGATATGTGGAGAAGATCCAGGAGACCGACCCCGAGTACGCCTTCGTCGACCTCGACGGTCGCGAGGTCGACCGCACGACGGGCGTCTCGCAGTACACCTTCGTCCCGCAGCCCCGTGAGGGCGTGACGTTCCCCCTGTCCGACCACCGGCAGGCCGGAACCGTCGTCGGCGTCGATGCGACGGGGACCCCCGCGCTCACCGAGGACGCCCAACGTCGCATCTTCACGCGCTCCGGTGAGATCGCCGAGCTGCCCGACAGCCTCATCATTCTCCAGGGTGTGAGCGCCGACGGCTCGCTGCTCCTCTTCCCCGGCACTCCCGACGGACTCGTCCTCATCGACGACGCCGGCGAACAGGTCGCGTCCTGGCCGCTGGGGTTCTCGGAGCTGCGGATCGAATCGGGGCTCATCGTCATCCGGGGAGAATCGGGGACCTCGGTGCTCCTCCCCGGCGAGGTCTAGTCAGCTCTCGCCGAGGCGGTGCGCGATCCCCGTGTCAGCGGCGCGCAGTAGGGTTGACCCATGCCGAGTGAGACCGCGCCGTCGATCGCGTGGTCCGTCATCGGTGCCGCGCGCCGGAACGAACAGGCGGGTCCGGGCGACGACGGCACGGTCACCGTCGTCGATCTCGACGCGTCCGGGGCGGAGATCGCCCGAACCGACCTCGCCGAGGCGGCCGTTCCCGACCTCGTCCGTGCCCGTGAGCGCAGTGCCCGATCGCCCGGTGCCTCTGGCGCGCGCCCCGCCCCCGCACCGAGGTGGGTGCTCAGCGACACCCCCAAGTGGTCCCCGGCGCTGCTCGCGGCCGGGGTGCGCATCGACCGCGCCCACGACCTCAGGCTCGCTCATGCGATCCTCGTCCGCTCAGAACTCGTCACCGAGCCCACGGCGCTGCGGGCCGCCGAGGAGTGGGATGCGGGACCCGTCACCGCCCCCGCCGTCGGGCAGGCGGAGACCCTCTTCGACGTCGCCGGCGGCCGTGGCCGCCCGAAGGAGGTGCCCCATGACATCGACGCCGCCCTCGCCGAATTCGCCCGGCAGCAGGCGGCGCTGACGACGGCGACCGACCCGGGACGCCTGCGCCTCCTGCTCGCCGCGGAATCGGCCGGTGGCCTCGTCGCCGCGGAGATGCACGCGGCCGGAGTGCCGTGGGACGTCACCGAGCATGAGCGGATCCTCACGGACCTCCTCGGCGAGAAGCCGGCTGCGGGCGCGAAGCCGGCGAAGATGCTCGCCGTCGCCGAGGAGGTCCGGGCCGCCCTCGACGATCCCCGCGCGAACCTCGATTCCCCGACCCGCCTGCTCGCCTCCCTGCGCAACGCCGGGATCAACGTGTCCTCGACGTCGAAGTGGGAGCTCGCCGAATCCGACCACCCGGCGATCGAACCGCTGCTGCGCTACAAGAGGATGGGCCGGCTGCTCTCGGCCAACGGCTGGCACTGGCTCGCCGAATGGGTGAGCGAGGGCCGGTACCGACCCGTCTACGTGCCCGGCGGCGTCGTCACCGGTCGCTGGGCGGCCAGCGGCGGTGGGGCGCTGCAGATCCCCCGGCAGCTGCGCCCGGCCCTGCGCGCCGACGACGGGTGGACCCTCATCTCCGCCGACGTCTCCCAGCTCGAGCCCCGGGCGCTCGCCGCGATGTCCGGCGACCGGGCGATGGCCGAGGCCGGGCGCGGCCGCGACCTCTACTCCGGACTCGTCGACGAGGGGATCGTCGCGACCCGGCAGGAGGCGAAGATCGCCGTCCTCGGGGCGATGTACGGATCGACGACGGGGGAGGCCGGCCGGCTCGTCCCCCGCCTGCGCACCTCCTTCCCTGCGGCGATGCGCCTCGTCGACACCGCCGCCGAGGCGGGACTGAGCGGCGGGATCGTCACCACCTGGCTGGGACGGTCGTCCCCGGCGCCGAGTGACGGCTGGCGGCAGGTGCAGGCGCAGGCGAATGCGTTCGATGCGACCCCGGCCGATGAGAACCGGGCGAGGCGAGCCGCAGGGGACTGGGGCGCTTCACCCGCAACTTCGTCGTGCAGGGCACCGCCGCGGAATGGGCGCTCGCGTGGCTCGCCGATCTGCGTCTGCGCCTCGCGCGCCTCCCGGAGCTCGACGAGGGACGGGCCGACGCCTCCGGACCGGTGTTCGCCGGGCGCGCCCACCTCGTCTTCTTCCTCCACGACGAGGTCATCGTCCACGCCCCGGCAGCGCAGGCCGACGCTGCGGCCGAGGCGATCAGGGAGGCGGCCGCCTCGGCGGGACGACTGCTCTTCGGCGACGCTCCCGTCGACTTCCCGCTCGACCTGACGATCGGAGAGCGCGCCGCCGCGAAGTGACAAGGCGCCTGGTGTCCGGGCGCCGGTCATCGTCACGTCAGGGGCACGATGTAGGGTGTCCCCAGATCAGCACCACGCCGTTGCACACACCGGAGGTCACCCATGGCAATCACCGTCAAGGCACTGCAGAAGACCGGGCCCGCGGAGCCCTTCCGCGTCGCGGAGATCGAGCGCCGCGACCCGCGTCCCGACGACGTCGTCATCGACATCCGAGCCGCCGGCATCTGCCACAGCGACATCCACACCGTCCGCAACGAATGGGGCGAGGTCGACTTCCCACTCGTCGTCGGCCACGAGATCGCCGGAGTCGTCTCCGCCGTCGGCGCCGACGTCACCGACTGGAAGGTCGGCGACCGCGTGGGGGTCGGCTGCCTCGTCGACTCGTGCGGCGAATGCGTCGAATGCCTCGCCGACCAGGAGCAGAACTGCCTGCGCGGCAACGTCGGCACGTACAACTCGACCGACGTCGACGGCACCATCACCCAGGGCGGGTATGCGGAGAAGGTCGTCGTCAACGAGCGCTTCGTCCTCCGCATCCCCGACGGCCTCGACTTCGACGTGGCCGCCCCGCTGCTCTGCGCCGGCATCACGACCTACGCGCCGCTCAACCGCTGGGGCGCGGGAGAGAAGAAGGCCGGGGCGCCGAAGAAGGTCGCCGTCCTCGGGCTCGGCGGTCTCGGGCACATGGGCGTCCAGATCGCGGCGGCTATGGGCGCCGAGGTCACCGTGCTCTCCCGCAGCCGCAAGAAGGAGCAGCTCGCCATCGACCTCGGGGCGCAGCGGATGCTCGCGACGACCGACGAGGACTTCTTCTCCGAGCACCGCGGCGAGTTCGACCTCATCCTCAACACGATCAGCGCCGACATCCCCGTCGATCGGTACCTGCGTCTGCTCGCACCACGCGGTGTCATGGCCGTCGTCGGACTGCCGCCGACCAAGCAGGAGCTCTCCTTCGGATCGCTCATCGGCGGCGGCAAGGTGCTCGCCGGGTCGAACATCGGCGGCATCGCCGAGACCCAGGAGATGCTCGACTTCTGCGCCGAGCACGGCATCGCCGCGCAGATCAAGACGATCGACATCGCCGAGGCGGACTCGACCTACGACCGCGTCGTCGCCGGTGAGGTCTACTTCCGCGCCGTCATCGACATCGCCTCGCTCAGCGCCGCCGAGGCTGCGTCTTCGAACTGAGGCTGTGCCTTCCTGAGGTCGGCCGCGTCAGAGCATCGTCGCCGCGGTCGCCACGAGGGCGAATGCGGCGACGATGACGGCGACGCGGACGACGTGAAGGCGGTCCCACCGCCGCATCTGCACGCGCCAGTCGTCCGGGTGGTCCTCGGCCGTCCACGCCTTCGTTCGGTTGTTGATCGGCACGAGGAGGGCGGTGGACACGACGACGCTGACGACGAGCAGCGCTGCCGCGACGCCGAGCAGGGCGGCTTCGGGCCGTCCCCACAGGAGCACGGAGAGCACGACCGTGACGACGAGCGAGCCGATGTAGAGAATCGGCATCGTCCGTCCGAGCAGGCGCGCCCCATCGGCGCGGCCGGCGATCGCAGGTCCGGCCGGCAGGCGGAGGAGCACCGGATGGAGCGCGAAGGCGACGGCCGCCTCGATCCCGACGAGCAGGCCGATGACGACGATTGCGACGACGGCAGTGAACGGTTCCATGATGAGTCCTTCATCTAGCGGCGCTAGAATATCTAGCACTGCTAGAATAGGGCGGGTCGGGCGAGAGCGCAAGAAGGGAGTCGTGGTGGCGAAGTCGTCGAAGGCGGAACAGGCGGAGACGCGGACGTCCGCGCGCCGCGCGGCGATTCTCGTCGCCGCCCGTGACCGCGCGGAGGCCGAGGGGTGGGCGGCGGTGACGACGCGTCGTCTCGCCGAGGCGATCGGCTATTCGCAGCCGGTGCTCTACGGCCATTTCCGCGGCGGCAAGACGGAGATCATGCGCGCGGTCGCTCTCGAGGGATTCGTCGAGCTGCGACTGCGGTGCGCTGCCGCGGTCGAGCAGGCAGCGGACGCCTCGGCCGTCGACGCGCTTGCCGGGGCCTACCTCGACTTCGCTGGGGACCACCCTGCCGTCTACGAGGCCATGTTCGCGCAGCCGATCGGTGCGCGCTTCGCCGAGGAGGGCAACGAACCGGAGCTGCGCGGCGCCTTCACCGTGCTCGCCGAGGTGATCGGCGACGACACTGCCGCCGAGGTGTTCTGGAGTGCGCTCCACGGCATGAGCCTGCTCGAGGCGGCCGGGCGGATGAAGATCGAGGACCGCACTCGGCGCATCGGGGAGCTGACCGCACGGTTCCCGTGAGGCTGGGCGTCGGCGAGACGGCTGGGAGTCCCGCCTCGGCGAGATCGCTATCGTTGACGGTGATGACGGATGACAGTGATGACAGATGACAATGATGACAGTTGACGGGCGGCAGACGATGAGCGGATACCGGCAGCGCCTGCGCACGGTGCCGCTCGGTCTGCTCATCCTCTACACCGCGTTCATCGCGCTCGTCACGCTCACCCCGCAGCAGCTCGACACGGGCCCCGACTCGTTCATCGCGCGTCTCCTCGCCTTCCTCGCCTCCCACGAGTCGACGGCTTGGATCGACTACGTGACGCTCGAGAAGCTCGCCAACGTCGGACTCTTCGTCCCGTTCGGCTTCCTCCTCGCCCTGCAGCTCGGCCCGCGGCGCTGGTGGATCGGCTGGGTCGCGGGTCTCGTCTTCACGTGCCTCATCGAAGGCACCCAGCTCACCCTGCTCTCGCCCACGCGGTTCGGCACCGTCAGCGACCTTGTGACGAACACGCTCGGCGCCGGCCTCGGAGCCGCTCTCGCGCTGCTGGTCATGCTCATCTGGCCCCCGCGCACCGAGAAGGAGCCCGTCGACTACGTCGTGCGGTGAGGCGGCTTCTGTGAGGGGTCTGCCGGTCCCTCGAGGGCATCGATGCAGGTGTCGAGTGCCGCGCCGAGGCGCTTCCGCCCCGCCTGGTCGAGGCCGGCGACCATGCGCTCCTCGATCCCCTCGACCAGTCTCGACGCCTGAGCGAGCAGGGTCTGCCCGTCGGCAGTCAGCGTCGTCGGCCGGGCTCGCCCCGACTCGACGGTGTCGGGTCGGGTGACGAGGTCGCGATCCTGCAGGCCGCGCAGCAGCGTGTTCATCGCCTGCCGGGTGACGAACGCGCCGCGGGCGAGCTCCGAATTCGATGCGCCAGGGCTGCGCTCGAGCAGCTCGAGGCACGCGTACTGCGGCGTCGAGAGGCCGAGCGGTCGGAGGACTTCGTCCATCCGCGACTTCAGCAGAGACTGCACGTGCTTGAGCTGATACCCGATCAGCGATTCGAGGCGAGGACTCTCTTGACTCATGTCAATATTCTGACATACGGTGGGAATGTCAGAAACCTGACATATGAAAGTTCCGATGAGTTCGCGGTGACGAGGGCAGCGTCGGAGCATGAGGGAAGGAAGCAGTCATGATCGTCAACGGAGTGGATTTCGTCGCCCTGCAGGTGCGCGATGTCGAGGACGCCGCCGACTTCTACGAGACGCGGCTCGGGTTGACCCGAGCGCCGGCCAGTCCTCCCGGCGCCGTCGTCTTCGCGACTGAGCCGATCCCCCTCGCCGTCCGCGAACCGCTGCCCGGTGTCGATCTCGACGCCGTCGAGCGGCCGGGGACCGGGGTGGCGCTGTGGCTGAGCTGTGTGGGCACCGCGGAGCTCCATGACGCACTCGCCGAGGCGGGGGTGGAGATCCTGCGACCGCCGTCCCAGAGCCCGTTCGGTCTGACGTTCACCTTCAGCGATCCGGACGGCTACGCGGTCACCGTGCACGAAGCGGGGGTGTGACCTGGCCGCCTCGGCGATCTGGCCGCCTGAGCAAGGTCAGCGGGACGGGCGAGGTCAGCGGGAACGGCGTCCGGGGACCCAGCAGGCCACCTCGGCGCTGTAGTCGTCGAAGTCGGCACCGAAGCGCTGCCGCAGATCCGCCTCCTCATGGGGGCGGATCATCCAATTCCACAGCAGGGACCCGGCGATCGCGTAGACGATGACGAGCCACGATTCGATGAACATGCCGATCGCCACGCCCTGGACGACCCCGGCGACGGCCATGGGATTGCGGACGAAGCGGTACGGGCCGTCGTCGACGAGGCGGTTGGGCATCGCCGAGGGCAGCGGGGTGCCCCCGCCGTAGCGCGCCATCGTCACCGCCGACCAGATGCCGAGCGCACTCGCGAGGACGAGGAGCGCGAAACCGGCGAGGACGACGAGGAAGGGGAACTTCACGTCGAGCTGCCACCGCTCCTCGAGGGACTTGATGATCCACGGGAGGATGACGAGGAAGACGCCCCAGAAGCACACGAGCTGGGCGAACGTGCGCATGAGAAGTGCGTTCTCACCGTCGGTCCGGGAGCTGCGGAAGGCGAACGGCCCGACGAGGAGGCGCTCGCTCGGCACGCGTCCGTAAACGACGAGAGACCCGGCGACGACGCCGGCGACGGCGGCCGCGATCATGGCGACTGCGCCGAGTCCGGCCTGCGTGGTCACGGTCGCGTAGACGGCCATGCCGAGGGCGACGAGGATCGTCCACGGCACGACGACCCACACCGCCAGGCGGACTCCGAAGGCGACGGCCGCCGAGGCGAGGACGAAGAGGGGGATGTCGAAGACGGCGACGACGATGGGGTCGAGCGGTCCGAGGGTCGCGGTGCGCACGCCGGGCACCGTGAAGACGCCTGCCCACCATGCGGCGCCGAGGAGGGCCTGGAGTCCGAAGTAGACGCGACCGTGGACCGCGGTGACCGGCAGATCGGTCGGGCGGAGTGCGTTCGTCATCGTCCTGCCCTCACGCGTTCGCGGTGCCGGTGAAGCACACGGTCGTCGGGCCGCCCACCCAGACGGCATCGCCGTCCCGGGTGATCGAGATGACGCCGGCACGGCCGATCGCCGTGCCCTGTGTCGCGGTGTAGGCATCCGGGACGAGGCCGGAGTCCATCAGCCATTGGGCGACGGAGGCATTGAGGCTGCCGGTCACGGGATCCTCGGCCATCCCGACCCCGGGGACGAATGCGCGGACCTCGTACTCGTGATCGGACCCGTGGGGGTGAGCGCCGACGACGCCGAGCTTCGTGTCGGGGATCGCCGAGAAGTCGGGGGTGAGCGCGAGCACCTGGTCTGCGGAGGCGAGGCGGACCGCGGCCCAGCCCGGACCGTTGTCGACCCACGCGTGGTCGAGGATCTCGCTGCGATCGATGCCGAGGGCGGCGGCGATGTCGGACACGAACGATTCGTCGAGGGGACCGGACCGAAGGAGATCCGGGGCGGCGAAGGCGAGCTGATCTGCGGCGGTGCCGCGGCGCAGCTCGACGAGACCGACCCCGCACTCCTGGACGAGACGGTCCGCGCGCCGGGGCCGGCCGCCCGCGTGCAACCACGCCGCCGCGGAACCGAGCGTCGGATGTCCCGCGAAGGGCAGCTCGCGGGTCCTCGTGAAGATGCGCAGGCGGTAGTCGGCGCGGTCGTCGGTGGGCGGGAGGACGAATGTCGTCTCCGAGAGGTTCGTCCAGTTCGCGATCTGCGCCATCTCGTCGTCGCTCAGGCCTTCGGCGTCGAGGACGACGGCGACGGGATTGCCGCGATAGGGAACGCTCGAGAAGACATCGACCTGGGCGAACGCGCGCTCGCGGGGCATGGAGACTCCTTACCGTGTGCTGGGCCTGTGACCATCGTAGTCACGGAAGCTCAGGGTTCCCGGACAGTGGGGGCCGCCTCGGCGAACTTCCCCTCCCTTCGATCTTAAGCGACAGGGAGGATTGTCGCGGACGGACTGCCGGGCTGGGGCGCCGGGCAGCGATGCCTGGAAGGCAGAGATGAACTCACGGGCAACACGTTCACCGCGGCGTCGACCTCCGTCCATGTGGCGGCGTCACCGCAGGTCAGCCGGGCCGCGCGAGGTCTGGTCACGAGCCGTCTGCGGACGCTCCCGGCCCATTCACCGACCAGCATCTCAGCGTTCAAGCAGATCATGCCCGGGGTTCATTCAACCTCGCGACACTGGTCCGGTTGCCCGATGACCCCCGACCATGACGGAGGATGCCGATGAGCCTGACGCGGACGAGCTCGGCGCAGCGTGAACAGCGCACACGCGGACTCCGCGAATGGGCGATCTTCGCGGCATTCATCGGTCCGAACATCCTCCTCATCCTCGCGTTCATCTACTATCCGCTCGCCTCGAACGTCTACTACTCCCTGCTCGACTGGCGACTCGGATCGAACAGCGCCGATTTCATCGGATTCGGCAACTACGTCACCCTCTTCACCTCGCCGACCGGCCTCGACATGTGGCGGGTCACCCTGATCTTCACGGTCTCGACGGTGGTGATCTCGATGGCCCTCGGTCTTGCGCTCGCCCTCGTGCTCAACAAGCAGATCCCCGGCCGGACGGTCGCCCGGACGGCTGTGTTCTCCCCGTACGTGCTCTCCGGGGTCGGCGTCGGCATGGTCTGGAACTTCATCTTCGACCCGCAGCTCGGTCTCCTCTCCCACGTCTTCGCCTTCTTCGGCCGGAACTCCCCGGAGTGGTACCTCGACCCGGACCTCGCCCTGCTCATGGTCATCGTCGTCTACGTGTGGAAGAACCTCGGCTACTGCGCCGTCGTGTATCTGGCCGGGCTGCAGTCGCTGCCCAAGGACCTTCTCGAGGCGGCGGCGATCGACCATGCCGGTCCTCTCCGCAGGTTCGTCTCGATCAGCCTCCCCCTGCTGGGGCCGACGACGTTCTTCCTCGTCATCACCACGATCCTGTCGTCGATGCAGGCCTTCGACATCCTGCGCATCATGACACCCAACGGCAACGGCACGAACACGATCGTCTTCGAGCTCTTCCTGCAGGGATTCGGCGTCTACCAGCGCGCCGGGTACTCCGCCGCGATCTCCGTCGTCCTCTTCGCCGCCCTCTTCGTCATCACGGCGGTGCAGATGCGCTACGTCGAACGGAAGGTGCACTACTCATGAGGACGCAGAAGACCGTCGCCGAGGCGGGACCGGAGACGCCTGTCCGCGACGGTGGAGCGGCGTCGGGCAGCGGTTCCTCCGGAACCGGGGCGACCACCTCGGCGAGCCGACAGGATCTGCCCCCGCGGACGCGGGACCGCGCGACATGGGGTCAGGCCTTCGCCCCCCGGAATCTGGCCGACACGATCCTCACCGGCTATCTGCCGCTGCTCATCGCCATCGCGCTCATCGTGCTGCCCCTGGCATGGATGGTCATCGCCTCGTTCAAGCCCCCGGGTGAGATCATCACGCTGACGCCCACGCTGCTGCCGCAGGAACCGACGCTCGGCAACTACGAGGCCGTCGCCGACCGGGTGCCGCTCGGGCGGATCCTCCTCAACAGCGTCATCGTCACCACGGTCGGGTCGGTGATCAAGGTGGTCCTGGCGATCACCTCGGCCTACGCTCTCGTCTTCATCCGGGTGCGGTTCAAGAACGTCATCTTCCTCGGCATCCTCGTCGCCCTCATGGTCCCGCCCGAGGTCGCACTTCTGCCGAACTACCTGACGATCTCCGCCCTCGGGGGACGGGACACGCTGTGGGGGATCCTGCTGCCGGGACTCGGCACGGCCTTCGGCACGTTCCTGCTGCGTCAGCAGTTCAAGACCCTGCCCGTCGACATGCTCGAGGCCGCCGAGCTCGACGGTGCCGGGCACTGGAAGCGACTGTGGCGCATCGTCGTTCCGGTCTCCGCGCCGGCCATCGCGACGGTGGCGCTGGTGACGATCGTGACCGAATGGAACTCCTTCATGTGGCCGCTCGTCATCACTGACACCCCGGAGAACATGACGCTGCCCGTCGGTCTCAACCTCCTCCAGTCGGTCGAGGGGCAGACAGGCAGCTACGGGTACCTCATGGCCGGCGCGGTCCTCGTCATCGTTCCCGTCCTCATCGTCTTCGCCGCGCTGCAGCGCCACATCGTCTCCGGCCTCACTCAGGGTGCCGTGAAGTAGACCGTCCGAACCCCGAATCCGACCTCCCACCCGTCACCCACCCAGAGAAGAGACCAAGGAGAGCCAATGCCCCGCTTCAGCCCCCGCTTCAGCCCCCGCCTCACCCTGTCCACAGCCGTCCTCGGACTTGCCGCGCTCGGGATGAGCGCCTGCGGACCGAGCGTCGGATCCGACTCCGCCGCCGGTGCCGACGTCGACTTCACCGGTGTCGAACCGGCGGAATCGATCACGTTCTGGTCCAACCATCCCGGCGGGTCGATGGAGATCGAGGAGGAGATCATCGCCGGCTTCACCGAGGAGTCGGGCATCGAGGTCCAACTCGTCACCGCCGGCGCGAACTACGAAGAGGTGTCGCAGAGGTTCCAGACCGCGCAGACCTCCGATGACGTCGGCGACATGGTCGTCGTCTCCGACGCGACATGGTTCACGAACTTCGCGAACGACTCGCTGCTGCCGGTCGATCAGGCTCTCGAGGCAGCGGGTGCCGACACCTCGACGTACCAGGAGACCCTCTACGACGACTACCTCTACGACGACGCCCACTACGCGGTGCCCTACGCCCGGTCGACTCCGATCTTCTACTACAACAAGGATCAGTACGCGGAGGCCGGCCTCGAGGACAGGGCACCGGCGACGTGGGACGAGGTCAAGGCGAACTCCGAGCAGCTGCAGGAGGCCGAAGTCGCGAACTCCGCGCTCGCCTACCCCAAGGAGGACTCCTACCCGGCCTGGATCCTCGGCAACCTGGTGTGGGGCTACGGCGGAGGCTGGAGCAGTGAGTGGGACATGTCGGCGATGACGAGTCCCGAGACGGTCGAAGCCGTGCAGTTCGCTCAGGATTCGACGCAGGACGGCTGGGCGACCGTCTCGAGCGGAACGCCGGAGGACGACTTCGCCGCCGGTGCCACGAGCCAGATCCTCGCATCGACCGGGTCGCTCAAGGGCATCCTCGACACCGCGGACTTCGAAGTCGGCGTCGGCTTCCTTCCGGGCGGACCTGCGGAGACGGAGGCCGTGGTGCCCACCGGCGGAGCCGGAGTCGCGATCTCGGCGAAGTCGTCGCCGGAGGAGCAGCTCGCCTCGGCGATGTTCCTCGACTACCTGACGAACAGCGCGAACACGGCGCTGTTCTCCGAGGGCACCGGGTACCTGCCGGTGCGCACCGACGCGGACATGGGCGCGGTGTACGAGACGACTCCGCAGTTCCAGGTCGCCGTCGAACAGCTCGCGAAGACCCGCACCCAGGATCCCGGTCGCGTGCTCCTGCCCGGTGGGGACCTGACCATCGCGAAGTCGCTGCAGACGATCCTCACCTCGAACGTCGACGTCACCGAGCAGCTGCAGTCCGCGCAGGACGAGATGCAGAGCCTCTACGACAATGACGTCCCGGAGAAGCTGAAGTGACCGCACCCCTCGTCAGGCACACCTCTTTTCAGGAATGAGAACACCATGGTCAATGTCGCGCTCACCGCTGTCAGTCTCCGCTATCCCGGAGCCGACGCGCCGGCGGTCTCCGGGTTCGACCTGGACATCGCCGACGGGGAGTTCCTCGTCCTCGTCGGACCGTCCGGCTGCGGGAAGTCGACGACGCTGCGGATGCTCGCGGGACTCGAGCACCCCACCGAGGGCCGGATCTCCTTCGGCGGCGCCGACGTCACCCACATCGGGGCGAAGGACCGCGACGTTGCCATGGTGTTCCAGTCGTATGCGCTCTATCCGCATATGAGCGTGGCGGGCAACCTCGAGTTCTCGCTGAAGAACTCGGGGATGCCGAAGGCGCAGCGACGCCGGCAGATCGAGACGGCGGCCGCGATGCTCGAACTCGACGGGCTGCTCGACCGGAAGCCGCGCGAACTCTCCGGCGGGCAGCGGCAGCGGGTCGCGATGGGCCGAGCCCTGGTGCGACAGCCCCAGGTGTTCCTCATGGACGAGCCGTTGTCGAACCTCGACGCGAAGCTGCGGGTGCAGACCCGCGCACAGATCGCAGCCCTGCAGCGCAAACTCGCCGTGACCACCGTCTATGTCACCCACGATCAGACCGAGGCGATGACGATGGGCGACCGCGTCGTCGTCATGAACGCCGGACGCATCGAGCAGGTGGGCACCCCGCGCGAACTCTACGACCACCCCGCCTCGCTCTTCGTCGCGAGCTTCATCGGCTCACCGACGATGAATCTCCTCCCCGCTCGCCGCGGTGAGTCCGCGGTCAGCGTCGGCGGCGCGGCTGTGCCCATCGACAGGGGCCTTCCCGCGACGGGCGCCGAGGTGGTCCTCGGCATCCGCTCGGAGGACCTCCGTCCCGCCGCGGCGGGGGAGGGGGCGTTCGAACTCGAGGTCGATCTCGTCGAGGAGCTCGGTTCGGACACCTACGTCTACGGGGCACTGACCGGCACCGCGGGAACGGGATCGTCACCGGCCGAAGAGGCCACGTCGTCGGGGACGGTGGGCAACCTCGGCGACAGGCCCTTCGTCGTTCGACTTCCCAAGGGAGCGGTGCCGCGGATCGGCGAGCGGATGTGGGTGGCAGCGGATCCCGCGCGGGCCCGCCTCTTCGATCCCGAGTCCCAGCTGGCGATCGTCTGAGCGTGCCACTCAGGGTCACTTCCTAGACTTGAGCGCTCAGGCCCGGCCGGGAACGGCGCGGGTGCGGGGCAGGCGCGCGCCACGACGGCGCGCGGACTGCGCAACGGGCGAGTGAGGTGACGATGGACCTGCAGCAGGGCGTGTCGACGTGGTGGGAGGCGATCACCTCGGGATTCGGGCGCGGTGACGGTCTCGACCTCGGTCCGACGCAGCTGCTCATCATCCTCGGCATCCCGCTCGTCATCACGATGACGCCGGCGATCTGGCGGTTCTTCGGACTCTTCGTCACGTTCGTCCACGAGCTCGGGCACGCGTTCGCCGCGCTCATGACCGGCCGAGTGGTGCGCGGGATCTCGCTCAACTTCGACCATTCGGGGCAGATGAACTCCTTCGGTCGGGTCGGATTCTCGGCCACCTGGTCCGGCTTCTGGGGATACCCGGCGCCCGCGGTCCTCGGACTCGTCCTCATCACCTCGGCGATCTACGGCTGGGCACCGCTGGCACTGTCGCTGGGAGCCCTCGTCCTCCTCATCTCCCTCATCTTCATCCGCAACGTCGCGGGTGTCGTCATCGCCGTGTGCACGGCGATCGCCGCGCAGCTGCTCGTCGTCTTCCTCCCGCTCGAGTGGATCGCGGTCTTCGTCGCGGGCCTCGGCGTCGCGCTCGCCCTCGGCTCGCTCAAGGACCTCGTCAAGGTCATCCGCGTCCACACGCGCCGCCGCAACGTCCAGCAGTCCGACGCCTACATCCTCAGCCGCGGCTCGTCCGTGCCCGCAGGGGGATGGCTGACGCTCTTCGGTCTCGTCATCGTCGGGTGCGCGCTCGGGTCCGGGCTGCTGCTCTACTCGGCGTTCGCAGAGTCCGGCGGGGTCGCAGGGCTGACGTGAACGGGGTCGCGCCACCGACGTGACGCTGCGGATGCTCGGGATCACCGCGACGGTTCGGGGCGTCCGGGACCACCGCGACGGTGGGTGCTGTGGGATTCGGGTCGGCCGCCTCGGCGAGGACATCGACGCGACTTCGAAGCCAGGTGAGCGCGGGAGGCCGGGTGAGCGCGCGACAAATGACGGAATCGGCCTCGGCGGATGACAGAATCGACCCTATGGATCTGAGCCCGAAATTCGCTGCCGTGCTGTTCGACTGTGACGGCGTCCTCGTCGATTCCGAGAGCATCACGAACGGGGTGCTGCGCGGCATGCTCGCCGAACTGGGCTGGAACCTGTCGAAGGAGGAGGCGGTCGCGCGGTTCGTCGGCAAGATGCTGCGCGACGAGGCCGACGTCATTGAGGCGCACACGGGATTCCGCATCGACGACGCGTGGCTCACCGATTTCCGGCGGCGGCGCAATGTCGAGCTCGAGGCCTCCCTGCAGGCCATTCCCGGAGTCGTCGAGGCTGTGCGGACGATCGTGCCGGCGTATCCGGGCAGGCTCGCGTGCGCGTCGAGCGCCGATCGCCCGAAGATCGAGCTGCAGCTGAAGAAGATCGGCCTCTACGACGTCTTCGAGGGCCGGATCTTCTCCGGCATGGAGCTCCCCAAGTCGAAACCGGCCCCCGACGTCTATCTCGCCGCTGCGGATGCGCTGGGCGTCGATCCCGCCGAGGCGGCCGTCATCGAGGACTCGCCCACCGGCGTCATCGCGGGGCGGGCTGCCGGATCGTTCGTCTTCGGCTTCTGCCCTCCCTCACCCGTCCATCAGCGGCCCGAAGCCCTGCTCGCCGTCGGCGCCGACGCCACGTTCGACTCGATGACCGAGCTGCCCGGGCTGCTGACCCGCGAGGTGTGAGGCGGCCGGAACCAAGCAGAGGAGTCTCGGGCGCTGAGTCCGAGACGGGATGTCTGAGACGCTGAGTAGCGGTCCGGGCTTTTGAGACGCTGAGCATGCGTCTCGACGTGCGGTCACGTGCGTCGACGGCGGTTTGAGGTGCCCGTGAGTTCGACGTTCGGAGTGCCGAGCGGGTGCGCGGAGTGCCGTCCGGGTACTCACCGATTCCCTTGAAAAGCAGATCGCGGCGGCGACTCGCAGTCACGTGCCGAGGGCGGACCGGGCTGGGTTCTCGTGGTGACGCGGACTCGACCAGCGCCCCGTATTCGCGACGGACTGGATTCGCTCGGCGGGTTCGTTCTACCTGATGCTCCCAGCGCTCCGAATAGCGGGAACCAGTCCGGTTCCACTCGCAATGCACGTCGCAGGACCCCGGTGCCCGTCGAGGCTGGACGGAAGAAGCGGGGGCGCCGTATGCCCGGTCTGACTATCCGAGGTGCACTCGGATATCGCGTTTCCGCCCGGCGACCGCTCCCGAAAATCGCTGAGCACTGCGAAGCGAATGAATTTCACGTTCGAACGAGTTTCGAAATAGGCATTGACATCGAATGTGACGTGAACTACACTAATGTCATTAGCCACGCTGATGTGGGAAGACAGGTGACTCCCGTGACTGACACAATCGAATCGGTTCCATCCGCAGATCAGCCTGGCTCGAATCCCCGCGGTGTCGAGGTCGACCCGACCTCTCCCTACGCCGACGTCTACGCGGTCTACACATCCTCGGACCGGGCGCAGATCGCCGCTCTCGAAGCGACGGCCCGCGCCTTCCTCGCCGATGTCATCGGTCATCTCGACCTCTTCAATCCTGATCCCGGCAGCCCCTACCGCCATGCGACCTTCAGCGAGACTGCGTGGAGGTTCGCTCGCGCGCGCAACGGCAGCGGTGATGAGCCCGACGACCAGAGTGAGACCGGCGGCGACGGCGCTGTCTCTTCAGTTGCCGGGGGCTCTTCAGATGTTGGGGTCTCCCCAGTTGCCGGGAGCTCTTCGGATACCGAGGTCGATGACCTCGATGACATATCGGTCCCCGGCTCGATCGATGCGGAGCCCGGCAACTCCGATGCAGACGATACCGAGCCACCCGTCGCGGCGCCCGCTGAGGGCGGTCCAGAAACACGGGGTGCCGATTCAACACAGGGTGCCGATTCGGTGTTTCTGCCGGGATTCCCCAAGTTCAGCGAGACTCAGACGATGGACGGATGGGTTCACCGGTTCTCCCACACCGAAGACCTCGCTGAGCTCTCAGCGATCCGCGGCTCGACGGTGTCCGGCACCTACGCACACATCGTCGCCGCAATGACGCTCGTCCACGGACTGCCCAAGTTCCACGCGCGATGTGCGGCCGGAGAGTTCACCATCGAGCACATCCTCGCCGCCGCGCAGGCGTGCCGCCATCTCAGGTTCACGAATCTGCACGCCGTCGACCGCTACCTCGACGAGCGCCGTGCGGACATCACCATCGAAACCTTTAAGAAGTCGCTCGCGATGAAGATCGCCGTCCTGCAGCCGAACGAGGAACGGACCGAGAGCGCCCGCGAACACCGTCGCGTCGATCTCACCACGTATCCCGACGGCACAGCGTGCCTGACCCTGACCGGATCGTCTGCAGACCTGCAGGCCCTCTATGTGCGGATCGAGGCGTTCGCGAAGCTCATCCGCAACGGCAGCACCGCAGCCATCGCCGACCAGCTTCCTCCGGGTGCCGTCATCGACGACGACCGCGGCATCGCCGCACTCATGTTCGACATCTTCACGCGCACGGTTCCTCAGGTCTGCATTCAGGTGCGCGCCCACGACACCGACACGGGGGAGACGACGACAACGGAGATTCCCCTCGACCTCGACGACGTCAGGACTGCCGAGGACATCGATGCCGCAGTCGCCGCTGCGGCCAATGCTGGAGGCTCCGGCGGCGACGCCTCAGAGTTCATCGCCGATTCCGAGGACGGTTCCCACGACCTCTCTTCGCCCACAGGCCCTGCCGTCCCGCACAGATTGCACCGACTTCCCGGCGTTGAGCGGGATGAGTTCGGTCGGGTGGCTTTCGCTCTGACGGTCTCGATGCCGACCGACGAGTTCTGGATGCGTGCCCAAGCGAAGATGATCACCACCGTGCCCTGCATGTCCCTGGCACAGCGGGCGGATCTGCCGGGTACCTTCTCCGACGGATCCCCGGTTCCCGCCGAGACGGCGCGATACATTGCCGCACACTCGAGAACATGGACCCGGATCCTCACCGACCCGGCGACCGGCACTCCGATCGACGCGAAGGCCCTCAGCTATCAGATTCCCGCCGCGATCCGGCAGACGCTCATCGCCCAGTGGCGCGGATGCACCGCTCCGGGCTGTCGACGACGGGCCGAGACCTCGGAGATCGACCACATCATCCCGTTCGATCACGACGATCCGGCATCCGGCGGCAAGACCGTCTTCGGCAATCTCCATCCGCTCTGCAAACAGCACCACCAGGCGAAAACCGATGGAAAGTACTCGGTGCGGATGGTGGAACCCGGGGTGGTCGAGTACCGCTTCGCCCATGGCAGCACCGCGACCGTATCGCCACCTGATCACCCGGTGAACGCGGAGAACGCGAGACTCATGCGCGACATCGGTGACGCCGACCCGCCCGGCCCATCTGCTCCGCCCGACTCATCAGGGTTATCGGATTCGCCCGATACGCCGGGGCCATGGAGCCCGCCGGACTCACCGGATCTCCCGAACTCGCCAGACTCACCGGACCCGCCGGATCAGCTCAATCCACCGGATCAGTCCGTTCCGGCCGATCCATCGACGTCGCGCGTTCCAAGCGTCACGCCTGAACCACCGAGGTTGCCCGGTCCGAATGACGCACCGTGCGAGCAGGGCGGCGAAGTCCGCCGCCCGGGTGAGGTGCGGCGGTCCGCCGAATGTCCCGGGCCCGAAGGAGGCAGCGGACACCCCGGGTGGATGCCGAAGTTCGGGTCGATCGAGTGGAAGGCCCCGAAAGGCAGGGAATGGGTGTGGGACAACGGAGAACCCCCGCCGTTCTGACAACCCCCACCGCGCGACGCTCACGATCACCGACTCTGTGCGACACTCACGATCACCCGCGCTACGTGACGCCGACGATCACGGACGACAACCTCGGCGGGTTACTTCTCCGATTCCTCGATGACTCGGCGGACGTCGTCCTTCGTCTTCACCTCACCGTTCTTCGTGGCTTCGACGATCTTCTCGTGCTGGTCATCGGTGACGACGGGGACCTCCTCGCCGTTGCAGTCGACGATCTTGCCGTCCTTGATCGTGTCGCCCTCGGCGAGGATCGCCTCGTGGTCGAGAAGACGCTGGAGGTCCTGCTGCCGAACCACGCGCCCGGTGCCCGCGACGAACACCGACCGGTCCGAGCGGTCCTTCGTCTTCGCGCCGATGTGGTTGAAGATGAGGTTGAGCAGCACAGCCATGATCGTCGCCGACGAGATGCCCGAGTGGAGGATGATGCCGACCCACGACGGGAACGAGTTGTAGAAGTCCGGCTCGACGACGGGGATGATGCCGAAGGCCAGGGAGACCGCGACGATGATCATGTTGAGGTTGCCCTCGTACTCGACCTTCGACAGCGTCCGGATGCCCGAGGCCGCGACCGTGCCGAAGAGGACGATGCCGGCACCGCCGAGCACCGGCGACGGGATCGCTGCGACGACTCCGCCCATGACCGGCAGCAGACCGAGCACGACGAGGATGACACCGCCGGCGGTGACGACGAATCGCGACTTCACGCCGGTGATCGCCACGAGGCCGACGTTCTGCGCGAACGCCGACTGCGTGAACGAGTTGAACACGGGCGAGACGGCCGAGGAGAGCATGTCGGCGCGCAGGCCGTTCGCGATGCGCTTCGAGTCGACCTTCGTCTTGACGATCTCGCCGACGGCGATGATGTCGGCCGTCGTCTCGGCGAAGGTGACGATGATGACGATGAACATCGAGATGATCGCCGCAGCGGAGAACGTCGGCATGCCGAATGCGAACGGCTCGGGGAACGCGAAGATGCCGCGATCGAGGACGTTCGAGAAGTCCGCCCAGCCGAAGATCAGGCAGACGACGGTTCCGACGACGATCGCCAAGAGGATCGACAGACGCGAGATCATCGCGACGGGAATGCGGCTGAGCAGCAGAACGACGGCGAGAGTGCCGACGGCGATGAGGATGTTGCGGGCGCTGCCGTAGTCAGGCGCCTCGGCGTTTCCGCCCATCGCCCACCCGGCCGCCACCGGCATGAGCGAGAGGCCGATCGTCGTGATGACGGTGCCCGTGACCACCGGTGGGAAGAACTTGACGATGAGGGCGAATCCCGGCGCGACGATGAGCCCGATCGCCGAGGCGACGAGCACTGCTCCGAAGACCTCGGGCAGACCGTCGCCGCCCGCGAGGATCGCCGTCATCGTCGCGACGCCGGCGAACGACACGCCCTGGACGAGGGGGAGCTGGGAGCCGAAGAACGGCACGCCCCACGACTGCAGGATCGTCGCCAGACCACCCATGAACAGGCACGATGCGATGAGCACACTGATGCCGGCATCGTCGAGACCGGCGGCCTTGCCGATGATGAGGGGGACGGCGATGATGCCGCCGTACATCGTGAGGACGTGCTGCAGGCCGTACGCGAACGACGTGCCGACCGGCAGCCGCTCGTCCTCTGGCCGCTGCGTCTTGTGCTTGGACTGTTTGGACACCGACATTGTCTTCTCCATCGAATTCCTGTTCGCTCCCCGAAATGGTCGGGCGCGAACCTGCTGGCCGGTCGCTGAAGGCGGTGCCGTCCGGGAGTGCGTCAGTGCACCGCCCTGGAACGAAGGCTCACATCGTGAACCCGGCCTGCGCCTTGAGGGGATCGGATCGCTGTACTGCTTCCGTTGAGGTCGTCCGGAATGTTCCTCTGGCGATTATCACTTCCAAGATGCGAAAGTATTTTTCCTTATCGCAGAATGCTAAGCGAATGCTGTCGGGTTGGCAACTCGAAATCGTGATGCGGAGCACATGTTAGAGTTCAGTCTTGTCGGTGTCGGTTCCGCGCACAAATCAGCGGCGGATCCGCACAGAGCGGGTGACCCCCTCACCGACCGGCGGAGCAGCAGACGCCGTGAAACCTGAGCTGGTGGCGATGGCCCCAGCGTCCTCGCCTCACCGGCGGTCGGGCACGCGCCCGACCGCGACAGCCCACCCATCGAGAGGCGATGACGATGACGAGAATCTGGCTGCGCAACCCCCTGGCCGTCCACCTCGGGCGCTCCACCCGAACCGAAAGTGCGACCTCGGCGGAGAGCCCCACAGCTCACGACACCCACGACGCGACTGCCGCACGCGGCGGCATCGTCGTCGACACCGAATCCGGCACGATCGTCGAACTCGTGCCCGCCGGAGGCACCCCCGCCACCCCTGCCGACGAGGTCGTCGACGCGAGCGAACACGTCATCACGCCCGGGCTCATCAACACCCACCACCACTTCTACCAGACGCTCACCCGCGCCTGGGCGCCCGTCGCCGACCTCCCGCTCTTCGGCTGGCTGACCAACCTCTACCCCGTCTGGGCGCGCCTGACCCCGCGCGCCCTCGAGCTCGCGACGACCGTCGCGATGGCCGAACTCCTCGAGTCCGGATGCACGACCGCCGCCGACCACCACTACCTGTTCCCGACCGGCATGGACGATGCCATCGACATCCAGGTCGGTGTCGTCCGGAACCTCGGCATGCGCGCGATGCTCACCCGCGGCTCGATGTCGCTCGGTGAGGACGACGGAGGCCTGCCGCCGCAGCAGACCGTCCAGGACGCCGAAGTGATCCTCGCCGACTCGCGTCGCCTCGTCGAGACCTACCACGAGCGCGGCGCCGGCGCGCAGGTCCAGATCGGCCTCGCCCCCTGCTCCCCGTTCTCCGTGACGACCGAACTCATGCGCGACAGCGCCGCACTCGCCGCCGACCTCGACGTCCGCCTCCACACCCACCTCGCCGAGACGCTCGACGAGGAGGACTTCTGCCGTGAGCGCTTCGGCCTGCGCACCGTCGACTACCTCGAATCCGTGGGCTGGCTGGGCGACCGCACGTGGCTCGCCCACGGCGTCCACTTCGACGACGAGGAGATCGTCCGCCTCGGCGCGGCCGGGGTCTCCGTCGCCCACTGCCCGACGTCGAACATGCGCCTGGCCTCGGGCATCGCCCGTGCCGTCGAACTCGAGGACGCCGGCGTCAGCGTCGGACTCGGCGTCGACGGCTCCGCCTCGAACGACGCCTCGAACCTCATCCGCGAAGTCCGCCAGGCCCTCTACATCCAGCGTCTGCGCTACGGCGCCGAGGCGGTCACCTGCGACCGCGTCCTCGACTGGGCGACCCGGGGGTCCGCGGCGGCCCTGGGACGCGACGACATCGGCGAGATCGCCGTCGGCAAGCAGGCCGACCTCGCACTGTTCCGCCTCGACGGGCTCGCGTTCTCCGGCGCGCACGATCCGATTCCCGCCCTCGTCCTCTGCGGGGCGGAGAAGGCCGACAGGGTCATGGTCGCCGGAGCCTGGCGCGTCCGCGACGGGCGCGCGATCGGTGTTGACGGCCAGACGCTCGACACCGAGGCCCTCATCGCCGCCCACCAGGAGGAGGCTCGCCGGCTCGTCGCCGGGTGATGTCCTCGCCGAGGCGGGCCTGCCTCCGGTCGATCGCGCTCGGTCGGTCGCCCTCGGTCACTTCCCGTCGAGGAATCCGCGAAGCAGCTGCTCGGTGCCCTCGGCGTGCTGCGCGGCGAGCGTCGCCGCCGCCTCGGCGTCGTGGTCGAAGATCGCTTCGACGATCCGCGCATGCTGCATACACGAGTGCTCGACGTTCGTGTGGATGAACGGGATCTGATCGAGCAGCGCATTGAGCCGGTCCCGGGTCGTCGCGGCCGCCTCGGCGAGCGAGGGGATTCCCGTGAGCTCGGCGATCGTCAGGTGGAACCGCGCGTCGAGGGCGCGGAACTGCTCGATGTCCTCGGCCGAGCTGCCCAGCGGCATCCAGCAGCCCTGCTCCGCGGCGATGAGCGTCTCCCGCTCCTCGGCGCTGAGGTCGCGGTCGGCGACGACCCGGGCGGCCGCAGTGTCGAGGATGAGCCGGAACCGCACCGCATCGTCGAGCTCGCCGAGGTCGATCCCGGCATCCCGATCTGCGACCGGCAGCCGCGTGACGAAGGTGCCGCCGTAGCGTCCCCGGCGGACGCTGACGACCCCGGCGGTCTGAAGCTCGCTGAGCGCCTGGCGCAGCGTCGCCCGGGAGACGTTGATCCGCGCGGCCAGCTCACGCTCGGGCGGCAGCTTGTCGCCGACGAGGTACTTGCCGAGGCGGATCGCGCGGAGGAGCTCGGCGATCGTGTGCTCGAAGACGTTGCCGCCGCGCAGTCGGGCCGGACGCTGGGACTCCGCGGCCTCCTCGGCGATCGCAGCCTCCTCACCGGCACCTGGGCCCTCAGCGACATTCGGACGGCCGCCGGGCTTGCCGCCCACGCCGCCGCCTGAACCGTCTGCGTTCCGATCCACGTCCACTCCTCAAGATTAGCCTCGGTCGACTCTTGACACCGTGATCTGGGTCATACTACATTCGACTCCAGCCAATGGTCTGAACATGATCCATTGAATCGCTGGGAGCGGATATGTCCAAGAACATCGAGTACGGCAACGTCGATGAGCACTACCTCGAGAAGCGACAGCTGAGGAAGGGCGCGGCCGGGTGGATCCTCCTCGCCGGCCTCGGCGTCGCCTACGTCATCTCGGGTGACTTCTCCGGCTGGAACCTCGGCCTCGCGGAAGGCGGGTGGGGTGGTCTCCTCATCGCCTTCCTCCTCATGGGACTCATGTACGTGTGCATGGTCTTCGGTCTCGCGGAGCTCTCCTCGACCCTGCCGACGGCGGGTGCGGGATACGGGTTCGCCAGACGCGCGCTCGGCCCCCTCGGCGGCTTCGCCACCGGCATGGCCGTCCTCATCGAATACACGATGGCCCCGGCGGCGATCTCGACCTTCATCGCCGGCTACGTCCAGGCGCTCGGCATCCTGCCGGAGTCCGTGCCCGCGTGGACGATCTACCTCGCCGCCTACGCGATCTTCATCGGCATCCACCTGTGGGGCGTCGGCGAGGCGCTGCGCCTGATGTTCGTCATCACCGCGGTCGCCGTCATCGCCCTCATCGTCTTCGTCATCGCCGCGATCCCGCACTTCGATGCGAGCAACCTCTTCGACATCGAACCGACGGCGGCGCTCGGCTCGAGCACGTTCCTCCCGATGGGCATCAGCGGCCTGCTCGGCTCGCTCGTCTTCGGCATCTGGTTCTTCCTCGCCATCGAGGGCGTGCCGCTCGCCGCCGAGGAGTCGGCCGACCCCAAGCGCGACATGCCGCGGGGCATCATCACCGCGATGGCCATCCTCGTCGTCTTCGGCGCCCTCATGCTTCTCCTCGTCCCGGGCATCGCCGGTGCGGCCGCCATGGGCGAGTCGGACAACCCGCTGCCCGAGGCGCTGCGTGCGGCCTACGGCGACAACTCGTGGCTGGCGACCTTCGTCAACTGGGCCGGTCTCGCCGGACTCGTCGCGAGCTTCTTCTCCATCATCTTCGCCTACTCGCGGCAGCTCTTCGCCCTCTCCCGGGCCGGCTACCTGCCCAAGTGGCTCTCCCACACCGGCAAGCGCAAGACCCCTGTGCTCGCCCTCATCGTCCCCGGCACGATCGGCTTCCTCATCGCCGTCCTCTCCGGCGGCAACGGCGGTGTCCTCCTCAACGTCGCGGTCTTCGGGGCCACGGTCTCCTACGTGCTGCTCAACCTCTCGCACATCCGGCTGCGCTTCAAGGAGCCCGACCTCAAGCGCGGCTACCGCACCCCCGGCGGGGTCGTGACGACGGGCATCGCGCTCGTCCTCGCCTCGGTGGCGGTCATCGCGACGTTCTTCGTCGACATCCTCGCCGCCGGCATCGCCGCAGCCGTCTTCCTCGTCGCGCTCGCCTACTTCTGGTTCTACTCCCGACACCACCTGGTCGCGAGCGCCCCGGAAGAGGAGTTCGCACAGATCGAGGCCGCCGAGAGCGAACTGAAATAACCGAACCCCCTCGTCGCCTCCCCACCTCGGCGCATCCCCATCCCCACCCACCGATGCACGATACTGACTCACGACACAGACTGACGACACCGACGCACGACAACTGAGAACAAGAGGAAACCCTGATGAACGACCTCACGACCTCACCGAAACCGACGATCATCTCGGCGCCCACGACCGCGCACTCGCCCCAACGGACGTCGCGCGGATCGGTGCAGGCCGAGCCCCTCACGCTCGACGAGCTGCGCCGCCGCACCGAGGACGGCTCGATCGACACCGTCGTCGTCGCCGTCACCGACGCCCAGGGCAGGCTCCAGGGCAAGCGCCTGGGAGCGCAGTTCTTCCTCGACGACGTCGCCGGGCACGGCTCGGAGGCCTGCAACTACCTGCTCGCCGTCGACGTCGACATGAACACCGTCGACGGCTACGAGATGTCCTCGTGGGAGACCGGCTACGGCGACCTCGTCATGCAGCCGGACCTCGATACCCTGCGGCTGCTGCCGTGGCAGCCGGGCACGGCGATGGTCAACTGCGACCTGTTCTGGACGACCGGCGAACCCGTGGCCGCCTCCCCGCGGCAGATCCTTAAGCGCCAGCTCGACCGGCTCGCCGAGGCGGGACTGAGCGCCCATGTCGGCACCGAACTCGAGTTCATCACGTTCGACACCAGCTACGAGGACGCCTTCAACTCCCGCTACACCGGCATGACCCCGGCGAACCAGTACAACGTCGACTACTCCCTGCTCGGGACCGCTCGGGTCGAGCCGCTGCTGCGCGACATCCGCAACTCGATGGCCGGTGCCGGCCTCTATGTCGAGGGCGCGAAGGGCGAGTGCAACTTCGGCCAGCACGAGATCACCTTCCGCTACCAGCAGGCGCTCAAGGCCTGCGACGACCACGCGGTCTACAAGAACGGGGCGAAGGAGATCGCCGCCCAGCACGGGAAGTCGATCACGTTCATGGCGAAGTACGACCAGAAGGAGGGGTCGTCGTGCCACATCCATCTCAGCTTCCGCTCCGCCGACGGTGACATGGTCATGGCCGGCGACGGCGAGCACGGCTTCTCCACCCTGATGAACCACTTCATCGCCGGGCAGCTGGCGTGCATCGAGGACTTCACGTACTTCTTCGCCCCGAACATCAACTCGTACAAGCGCTTCGTCGAAGGCTCGTTCGCCCCCACCGCGGTCGCGTGGGGCTTCGACAACCGCACGTGCGCGTTCCGGGTCGTCGGCTCGGGTCCCTCGCTGCGCGTCGAATGCCGCGTCGGCGGGGCCGACCTCAACCCGTACCTCGCCGCGGCCTCCCTCATCGCCGCCGGGCTCTACGGGATCGAACACGAACTCCCGCTGCCGCCGATCACCGAGGGCAACGCGTACATGTCCGATGCGAAGCGCCTGCCGACGACGCTGACCGGAGCGCGGGATCTCCTCGAGAACTCCGACATCGCAAAGGAGGCGTTCGGCGAGGACGTCGTGCGCCACTACGTCCATGCCGCCGACATCGAAATCGAGGCCTACAATGCGACCGTGACCGACTGGGAGAGGATCCGTGGCTTCGAACGACTCTGACATCGCCGAGGGATCCGCGGCAGCGCCTGCGAATCCGCCCGTCATCGGGATCAGCTGCTACCTGCAGCAGGCCCAGTGGGGAGTCTGGGACACCGAGGCGGCCCTCGTCCCCGCCGACTATGTCCGCATGGTCGCGGCGGCCGGGGGCATCCCGGTCCTCCTGCCCCCGCACGGTCAGACACCTGCAGTGCTCGACCGCCTCGACGGGCTCCTCATCGCCGGCGGCGCCGACGTCGACCCCGCGGCCTACGGGGCGGCGGCGCACGAGCGCACCGGCTCGCAGCCGTTCCGCGACGACAGCGAATTCCTCCTGCTCGCCGCCGCGCGGCAGAGAGGTCTGCCCGTCCTCGGCATCTGTCGCGGCCTCCAGGTCATCGCCGTCGCCCACGGCAGCACGCTCATCCAGCACCTGCCCGAGGTGACCGGCCACACCGACTACCAGCCGCGGCCCGGCGTCTACGGAGAGGTCGCGGTGACGACGGAGCCGGGCACCATCGCCCGCGCGGTCCTCGGGGAGACGGCGACGGCACCGTGCTACCACCACCAGGCCGTCGACCGCCTCGGCGCGGGACTCACCGTCACCGCCCGCAGCGCCGAGGGCCTCATCGAAGCGATCGAGATCGACCCCGCCCACCGGTCCGACGACGGTAGCGGGTGGCTCTTCGCGGTGCAGTGGCACCCCGAGCACAATCCGGACGACGCCCGCGTCGTCACCGCCCTCGTCGACGCCGCGAAGGACCGCCTCGGCGCCCCCATGAGCATGACCGCACCAGCGTGAAACCGCACCAGCGTGAAGGAGACACCGAATTGAGCACGTACACCGTCGTCAACCCGGCCACGGAGGAGTCGATCGCCGAGGTGGAGCTCGCGGACCTCGCGGCCACCGACCGGGCGATCGCGCGGGCCGCCGAGGCGTACGAGACGTGGCGCCACGTCGCCCCCGCCGATCGGGCCCGGCTGCTGCGGCGCTTCGCGGCCGCCGTCGACTCCGCGATCGATGAGCTCGCCGCGCTCGAGGTCGCCAACGCCGGGCACACGATCTCGAACGCGACGTGGGAGGCCGGCAACGTCCGCGACGTCATCGAGTACTACGCGGCGGTGCCCGAACGCCTCTTCGGGCGGCAGATCCCCGTCGCCGGCGGGGTCGACATCACGTTCCACGAACCGCTCGGCGTCGTCGGGGTCATCGTGCCGTGGAACTTCCCGATGCCGATCGCCGCGTGGGGATTCGCCCCGGCGCTCGCCGCCGGCAACACCGTCGTCCTCAAACCCGCGGAGATCACGCCGCTCACCGCGATCCGGATCGGGGAGCTCGCGCGGGAGGCCGGCATCCCCGAGGGCGTGCTGACGATCATCCCCGGCAAGGGATCGGTCGTCGGGGAGCGCTTCGTCACCCACCCGGCCGTGCGGAAAGTCGTCTTCACCGGGTCGACCGAGGTCGGCAAGCGGATCATGGCCGGGTGCGCCGACCAGGTGAAGAACCTCACCCTCGAACTCGGCGGCAAGAACGCGAACATCGTCTTCGATGACGCCGATGTCGCCGCCGCTGCCGCCGCGGCCCCCGGCGGAGTGTTCGACAACTCCGGGCAGGACTGCTGCTCCCGATCGCGCCTGCTCGTCCAGCGCGGCATCTACGACGAGTTCATGGCCGCGCTCGAGGAGGCCGTCGGGGACTTCGCCGCCGCCGACCCGACCCTGCCTGAGACCGCGATGGGCCCGCTCGTCACCGCCGCCCACCGGGACAGCGTCGCCGGATATGTCGCTGCGGGCGATGTCGCGTTCACCGGGACCGCGCCGACCGGGCCCGGCTTCTGGTTCCCGCCGACCGTGCTCACCCCGCCCACGACCTCGTCGGTCGACTTCACCGAGGAGATCTTCGGCCCCGTCCTCTCGGTCGTGCCCTTCGACACCGAGGCCGAGGCCCTGCGGATCGCCAACGACACCGAGTACGGGCTCTCCGGGTCGATCTGGACGTCGAGCCTCGACCGTGCGATGCGCGTGTCCCGCGGCGTCGAGGCCGGGAACCTGTCGGTGAACTCGCACGCCTCGGTGCGCTATTCGACGCCGTTCGGCGGGTTCAAGCAGTCCGGTCTCGGCCGCGAGCTCGGACCCGACGCGGTCGCCTCGTTCACCGAGGTCAAGAACGTCTTCTTCGCGACCCAGCCGGCGGACTGAGCGACCGGCCGAGACCACCCACACCACCACAGCCACATCAGAGCACCAAAGCCACATCAGAGCATCAAGGAGAGCAATGACCACTGCGGCAACCCGACTCAAGGACAAAGTCTGCGTCATCACCGGCGGTGCCTCGGGCATCGGGCTGGCCAGCGCGCGGCGCCTGGCCGAAGAGGGGGCGAAGGTCGTCATCGCCGATCTCGACGAGACGCGCGGGCCGGAGGTCGCCGAGGAGCTCGGCGGCCTGTTCGTCCGCGTCAACGTCGCCGAGGAGGAGGATGTGAGGAACCTCTTCGCCCGCACCGTCGAGCACTACGGACGCGTCGACGTCGCGTTCAACAACGCCGGCATCAACCCCACCGACGACAGTTCGATCCTCACGACCGACCTCGCCGCGTGGCAGAAGGTGCAGACGGTCAACCTCACCTCCGTCTTCCTCTGCTGCAAGTACGCACTCGAGCAGATGGTCAAGCAGGGGTCGGGATCGATCATCAACACGGCCTCGTTCGTCGCGCTCATGGGGGCGGCGACCTCGCAGATCTCGTACTCCGCGTCGAAGGGCGGGGTGCTGTCGATGAGCCGCGAACTCGGCGTCGAATTCGCCAAGCAGGGCATCCGCGTCAACGCCCTGTGCCCGGGACCGGTCAACACGCCGCTGCTGTCGGAGCTCTTCGCCGCCGACCCGGTGCAGGCGCAGCGGCGCCTCGTCCACGTCCCGAGCGGACGCTTCGGCGAACCCGAGGAGATCGCGGCGGCCGTCGCGTTCCTCGCCAGCGACGATTCGACGTTCGTCAACGCCTCGACGTTCACCGTCGACGGCGGCATCACCTCGGCGTACGTCACCGCGGAGTAGTCAGTGCGGTCGGACAGGGTGACGATCCTCGTCATCGAGCACGAGACGGGCACGGGACCGGAGCGGTTCGGTCAGTGGCTGGAGGAGGCCGGCGCCGAGGTGGTCGTCGTCCGGCCCTACCTCGGCGACGCGATCCCGGTGGACGTCGACGGTCGCGGGGGCGGCGGCGGTCTCGGGGGCCGCGGCGGCCTCGGCGAGTTCGGTGCCCTCATCGTTCTCGGCGGCGCGTCCGGTCCCCTCGAGGATGCGGACAATCCCTGGTTTCCACAGGTGAGGAGTCTGCTGCGCCGGTCGGCCGATGGTGAGTTCCCGAGCTTCAACATCTGCCTCGGCGGGGAGCTGCTCGCCGCGGCCGCGGATGCGCCGATCACCCGGCGAGCGCGCCCGCAGATCGGCATCTACGATCTGCACACCACCTCGGCGGGGGAGGCGGACCCCGTGTTCGCCGCCCTGTCGGGGATGACCTTGCCGTCGGTGCTCTTCCACCAGGAGGAGATGGCGCTGCCCGACGGCGGGGAGCTGCTCGTCACCGGGTCGGACGCCCCGGTGCAGGGCTTCCGCGTCGGCGAGTTCGCGTGGGGCACCCAGTTCCACCCGGAGACGGACTCCGCGCAGATCCGGCGGTGGCTGCGCTCGGACGCGGTCGCGCTGCCCGAGGGGAAGACGACGGACTCGATCGTCGCCGAGCTCGATGCCGCCGATGCCGAGCTCGTGCGCGTCGGTCGCGTGCTCGCGCAGAGCTTCGTCACGTACCTCCGGGAGCGGGCGGAGGAGTCCGGCAAGGCCGCTGGCACCGGATCCTCTGCTGTGCGCGCGGCAGGAGAGTGACAGTGGCCGGTCTTCACCATGTCGAGCTGTGGCTCGACGAGCGGTCGTCGTCGTGGGACTCGTGGGCGTGGCTCTTCGATGCGCTCGGGTTCGAATGCGTGCACGAGTGGTCGGGCGGTCAGACCTGGAAAGGCGACGGTCGCGGCTATCTCACCCTGACGACGTCGCCGAACCTCCTGCCCGAACAGTTCGACCGTCGCCGAGGTGGGGTCAACCATCTCGCATTCGTCGCCGACGCCCGGGCAGACGTCGATTCCATCATGACGGCAGCCGCCGCCCAGGGGTGGCAGCCGCTGTACCACGAGCGCTATCCGCACGCTGGGGGAGACGACCATTACGCGGGCTGGTTGGAGAATGCCGACGGATTCAAGGTCGAAATCGTCGCACCGTGAGTTCAGAGCGGCCTCGCCGTGGATGCGACGAGGCTGCTCCCACCTCAGGGGTAGACGATCTTCTGGTCCGTGTTGCTGTAGCTGATCGAATCGGCCATCGAGCCGACGAGGCCCATCGTCACGCGCAGCAGTCCGGGTTCGACATCGTCGAGCGGCGGTGGCGTGTCGGTGCCGATGGTCACCGAATCGCCGTTCGCCGTCGTCGCGGTGATCGATCCGAGGTAGACGCTGACGTGGCCCTTGAGCGTCATCTGATCGGCCTTCGTCACGAGCCCCGGCTCGTCGGGCGGCCGCACCGTGAGTGAGAATCCGTCGATCGTGATCGACTCCGCGGTGATCTTCAGGGCGCGGATGCTCCCGCCGTCGGCCGTCGGCACGGTGACGATCGAGATCCCGCTCAGCCCCGTGAACGACAGCTTCTCCGATCCCATCGACGCAGGCGTCTTCGCGAAGACCGGGGCCGTGTCGTCCTCCTCCGCGTCGACGGGTGCCGTCGGTGATGGCGACGGACTCGGCGACTCGGTGGGCGACGGTGATTCGGTGGGTGCCGGGCCGATCGGCGCAGGCCCGGTGGGTGCAGGCGACTCGGATGGTGCGGGGTCTCCGGGGCCGAGGTCACCTGGGGTAGGTTCAGCCGGGCCCGGTTCAGCCGGTCCGGGGGCCACCGGTGCTCGGGGCACCTGCGGCGTCGGTCCCGCAGCCGGGCCGGGCAGAACCGGACGCTCGCACGGCGTCAGCTCAGAGCAGAGCCCACCCATCCGATCCACCGTCGCGGCCCCGGAGGCCTCGGGGGCCGTGGCCCCCACGGACGCCGGGACCGTGAGTGCGAGAGCAGCCAGGAGCAGCGCCGTCCGCGGCCCCCGCGCCCTCATCCAGTCCCCTCATCGCTCGACGTGCCAGTTCCCGATGACTGAGGTCCCGATGCCGGGTCGCGCGGGCCCATCCAGGCGACGACGAGCACCGCACCGACGCTCGCCAGCAGCATGCCGAGGACGAACCCGCCGAGGTTGACCCCGACGAGCGAATAGATCGCGACGATGAGCGCGAGGATCCCGTAGAACACATGATGCGTCGGCATCGTGATCGCGAGGACGCCGAGGAGCACGAGCGCGATCGGGATGACCGTGGCCTGCAGGCCCTCGATGCCGAACTGGATCTGGATGTTCCCGGTGTCGAGCTGGCCGGAGAAGAAGAGCTCGATTCCGCCGAGGACGACGAGCACCCCGCCGATGAACGGCCGCTGCCGACGCCAGTGCCGAAAGCCCCGGGCGTCCTCGGCGCTGCGGCGGCTCCGCCGCGTCGGCGGTGCCTGCGTGTCCGGGGTGTCGGCGGGGCTATGGGTATCGGTCGATGCCTCAGCCATCAGAAGCACGTCTTCGAGCCGTCGGTGAGCTCCAGCTTCATCCCCTTGAGGGTGAAGACGGATGCCTGGGTGCTCCAGGCCGTCTGCTCGAGGCCCGAGATCGAGATCGTATCGGCGTCCTGGGCGAAGTCGCCGGGCGAGCCCTTGGCCTTGGTCTCGACGTCCGAGGCGTCGACGCCGATGCGGATGTTCTCGAACTCGGCGTCGCCCTTGAGTCCGGTCATGCCGATCTGCAGATCGCTGGCCGTCGCCGGTTCGCCGTCGCCTCCGGCCGTGATGAGGACGCCGACCTTGCCGAGCGGCGTGTCGGTGACCGCGGACTGGCAGAGGTCGCCCAGCTCGGCGCTCTTGATGTTCGCGATCGCGACGGTATGGTCGCCGCCCTCGGTGTCCTTCGCGACACCGCCGTACTGGGAGAATCCGGTGCCCTCGAGCTGAGAGGCGCTGATCTGGAACTGGCTGCCGGAGACGGAGAACGAGACCGGGACGGCCCCCTGGGCGACCCCGCCCATGAGGCCGGCGGAGACGATGCCTGCGGGAATCGCGACGAGGGCGATGCGCCCTGCATGAGTCGAGCCGAGGGCGCGCAGATGACGGAGCATGGGGAACTTCATTGATCCTCTTCCCGACGCCGACTGCAGTGTCGGCGCCTCGAATGTGACGTAAGTTACTACGGGGTGTTACTGCACGGTATAACGATCGTCGGCGGCAAATCAACACCCCGTTCTCGGACCGGCCGGAACGCGATCGCCATGGAAGGCCCCTTGTCCACCGAGGCGGTCGGGGGCGTCGCTGAAGACCGGCGTCTCTGCCGATACCGTGACATCCGTAGTGCGTCAGTGCGGAATCCGTCGGATGCACCGCGAAATCCGCACAACCTCGGTGAGGGCACCGTGACCGTCCGAGCAGTGATGATTCGCCCAGGTTTCGCCACTTGTTGCTCAGGTCACGTGTTGATAGCGTGAGACGCAGGCATGCGCGATCCGTCGCCCCAGACGGTGCAGTGGCATGCATTCGCGTCACCGGAGCCCACCCAGGGCACCGCGAGTCAAAGGAGTCCGATATGAGCAATTCAGTCAGTGCCGCCACCGGCTACCGGGTCGAGAACCCCGCCACCGGTGAGATCATCGAGCGGTTCGACACCGCGACGGACGAGCAGATCGGCCAGGTCATCGACGACGCTGCCGAGGCCTACCTCTCCTGGCGTGAGAAGACCATCGAGGAGCGCGCTGCGATCGTCAACAAGGTCGCCGACCTCTTCGGTGAGCGCAAGGAGGAGCTCGCGAAGATCATCGCCGAGGAGATGGGCAAGCCCATTCCCGAGGGCGTCGAGGAGGCCGAGTTCTCCGAGGCGATCTTCAACTACTACGCCGACAACGGACCCGAATTCGCCAAGGACGAGGAGATCAAGTCGTTCTCCGGCGGCAAGGCGTTCATCCAGCGCCGTCCCGTCGGCGTGCTGCTCGGCATCATGCCGTGGAACTTCCCGTACTACCAGGTGGCGCGCTTCGCGGCCCCGAACCTCGTGCTCGGCAACACGATCATCCTCAAGCACGCTGAGATCTGCCCCCGGTCGGCCGCGGCGATCCAGCAGATCATGGACGACGCCGGTGTGCCCAAGGGCGTCTACAACACCGTCTACGCCTCGCACGACCAGATCGAGACGATCATCGCCGACCGCCGCGTCCAGGGTGTGTCCCTGACCGGTTCGGAGCGGGCCGGTTCGATCGTCGGTGCGCTCGCCGGCAAGTACCTCAAGAAGGCCGTCCTCGAGCTCGGCGGTTCGGATCCCTACATCATCCTCGACACCGACAACCTCGACGAGGCCGTCGACACCGCGTGGGGCACCCGCCTCTACAACACCGGTCAGGTCTGCAACGCGAACAAGCGCATGATCGTCATGGACGACATCTACGACGACTTCGTCGCCGGTCTCACCGAGCGCGCGCAGAGCTCGCAGAAGTCGAACCCCTCCGATCCGATCGAAGGCGGATACTCGCCGCTGTCCTCGCGTGCCGCCGCGGAGAATCTGCGCAAGCAGCTCGACCGCGCCGTCGAGCAGGGTGCGACGCTCGTCGGCGGTGAACTCGCCGACGACGGTTCGGCCTACATCACCCCCGCCGTGCTCACCAACGTCACCGAGCAGATGGACGCGTACCGCGAAGAGCTCTTCGGCCCCGTCGCGACCGTCTACAAGGTCTCGAGCGACGACGACGCCCTCAACCTCGCCAACGACACGGACTTCGGCCTCGGCGGCGCCGTGTTCTCGAAGGACGAGGAGCGCGCCGCGAAGATCGCACAGCGCCTCGACGTCGGCATGTCGAACGTCAACACCCCGGCCGGCGAGGGTGCGGAGATCCCGTTCGGCGGCACCAAGCGCTCGGGCTTCGGACGCGAGCTCGGCCCCTACGGCATGGACGAGTTCGTCAACAAGCGCATGTACTACGTCGCCGAGTGATCACCTGGTGAACTCAGCCTGATCGGTCGCGCACCGATCACCGCGCGGGCGTCGCGCCGGGTCCGGGAGTCCTCCCGAGGCTCGGTGCGGCGCCCGCGTCGCTGTGCGCAGATCGTTAGTCGCCGCGTGCTCAGCAGGCGAACCGCTTCCATTCCCGCGCGCCCGCCTCGGTGAGGACGACGCTGCGGGGGACCCGGCCCGGCGCGATCCAGCCGCGGTCGACGAGGGTGCGCGTGACCGCCGTGCCGAGGGGACCGGCCAGATGATGCGCCTGCTCCGTCCAATCCACGCAGTAGCGCAGCGGCCGATCGGTCAACAGCACCCCGTCGTCGACGCCGAGTTCACCCAGCGCCGCCGCCCCCGCGGGACTCAGGCGATACTGCGCGCCGCGCCCGGGTGCGGACAGTGAGTCGATGCCCGCCTCAGGGTGGTGCAGGCCGTCGCCGCCGGTGACCCAGCCGCAGCCGATGAAGCGGGCGAACATCGCCACTCCGAGGCCGCCGGCCAGATGGTGATAGCAGGTCCGTCCACGACGCAGGGCCCCTGAACGGGTGTACTCGCGCAGAGAGGTGATCGGCGTCGTCGGGGCCAACCGCGAGAGGGAGACGATGACGTCTTCGATGCCGTCATCGGCGAGCCGGTAGTACCTGTACCGGCCCTGAGGGATGACCGTGACCAGCCCGGCATCGAGAAGCACGCCGAGGTGACTGCTCGCCGTCGATGCGGAGACCCCGGCCTCCTCTGCGAGGCGACCGGCCGGCAGAGCTCGCCCATCGGCAAGCGCGGTGATCACGCGGACCCGTCTGGGGTCGGCGAACACCGCAGCCATGCTCGCGATGTTCGGTGAGCCTGTGACGTCGGGGCGCTCCGCGGGGCGTGTGCTCATGAGCTCAGACTAGGCCCCGAACATTTCGACGCCCAGCGAAACGTCTGCGACCTACGGTTCAGTCATGTCTCGGACTCTCCTCATCGTCGCCCTCTGCGCGGGCTACTTCCTCGTCCTCCTCGACGTCACGGTCGTCAACGTCGCGCTGCCGAGCATCGGCGCGGACCTGGGCACCGGGCACCTCGGGCTCGCATGGATCGTCGACGGGTACGCCGTGCCGCTTGCCGGACTCATGCTCGTCGCCGGAGTGGTCGGGGACCGCCGCGGACATCGCGGGATCGTCCTCGCGGGTTTTGCAGGGTTCGGTGTCGCTTCGGTGGTCTGTGCCCTCGCCCCGACCATCGCCGTCCTCGTGGCGGGCCGCGCCCTGCAGGGGATCGCAGCGGCACTCGTCCTGCCCGGGACGCTGGCCCTGCTCACCGACCTTGCCCGCGACGCCGCCGACCGGGTCCGACTCATCGGTGCGTGGGCGGCGCTCGGCGGGATCGCGCTGCCCTCCGGCCCGCTCATCGGCGGACTCATCGTCGGCGTCGTCGGCTGGCGGTCCGTGTTCTGGCTCAATATCCCGATCGTCCTCGCGGCACTCGTCCCGCTCGTGCGCTCATCAGTCGGCTCGTCCCGCCGAAGTCACACCGCGCAATCACCGTCACCTGACCAGACTGAGACTGCCGCTTCAGCAGACAGTCGAGCCCCTGCAACCCCAACCGGCGAACCGGGAGCTTCGCTTCCCCTTCTCCTGCTGGCGTGTGGGGTCGCGGGACTGATGAATCTCTCCGTGCTCGGCACGCTTCTCCTCCTCACCCAGGACCTCCAGGAGGTCAGGGGTCTGAGCCCACTCGCTGCAGGCGTGGCGACGCTGCCGGCGCTCCTTCCGCTTCCGCTCCTCGGGATGGTCGCCGGACGGATGAGTGCTCGCCTCGGCGTGTGGCGTGCCAGCGCCGTCGGCCTCGCCATCGGCGCGGCAGGGTTCGCAGCGATTGCGCTGAGCTTCCTCGCCGAGGCGGCCCTGCCGTGGCTGCTCTATCCCGCGCTGGCGCTCTGGGGGAGTGGGATCGGACTGCTCACCCCGCCCATCGTCGCAGCCGCAGTGCAGGCGGCACCCTCGTCTCCCGGTCTCGCCTCCGGCGGGTCGAACACGGCCCGTCAGGCCGGAGGAGCGATCGGCGTCGCCGTCTTCGCCGTGGCGGCAGGAAGCGCGAGCGCTCCGGCGTTCGCGGTCCGTTCGGCCCTCGTCATCCTCGGCGCAGGACTTGCCTTCCTCATCACCACGGTCGTCTGCTTCATCATCGGGCACCGTGGTCAGATCTCGAACTCCCAGGTGGCATCGTGAGGCAGCGACGGCACGGGCCAGCTCGGATCGGGCTGGAACGATTCGTAGCCCGAGCCGAAGGGGAATCGCCACTCTTCCACATCGGCCACCGCACGCTGGGCGGCCTCGCGGATCGACGTGATGTCGGCGGACGAGAACAGGCCCGCCGCCTCGGCGAATTCGAGTTCGTCCTCGTCCTTGAACCGATGCGTGCCGTCTGCGGCGACCACGAGATCGAGGACGAGATCCGAGGTCGTGATGCCTGAGCTGTCGCGGGTGAAAGGAACCTCGATGTTGACGTAGTAGGAATCTCGTCGTCCCGACGCGCTCTCGAAGAACCACACCGAGTGCATCGTGTCGGGCTGGAACACCGCGAGGATTCCCTTGCCCGCCCAGGTCCGCACCGCCTGCGCCCGAGGTGCCGTGAATCGTGCGGATCCTTCGGCGCTGCGCAGCTCCGAGCCGTCCGCGAGGACCTGATGAAGCAGGCGCGTCTCGGGTGCCAGCCACACCGCCAGATGTCGCTCGTCGTCGGCGACGACCGTGACGGGACGCTGATCGACGAGATCAGGGAAATCCGGGTTGATATAGGTCCACAGGATCGCATCCCCGCGGTGCCATCGTCGGTCATCCATGCCTTCCAGTATCGCCTTTGAGGCGGATGCATCGCCTCCGAGGTGGATCCCGCTCGAGATCGGCGCTGAAATCGAGCGGGATCCACCTCTGGAGCGCGGGAGACGGGGGCACGGGCGTCGCGCCGGGTCCGGGAGTCCTCCCGAGGCTCGGTGCGGCGCCCTGAGTTTCCCGCTCATCTCCACCCTTTAGACTGCGCACTATGACGGAGCAGTGGACATCACGGTGGCACATCACCGGCAACGGCCAGGTCATCCGACAGTGGTCGAACGGCACGGACGCAGGCGAACAGGTGTTCCGGCGGATCCCCGCCGACCGCCGCCCCGAACTCTCCGAGATCGTCGCCCTCGACGAGGAGCTCAGCCGCTTCGACACCGTGTGGAGCCGCGTGACCATGGTCTTCGTCTGGCTCGGCGCACTCGCGATCCTCGGCGTGATCTTCGGGCTCTTCGGCCTCCCGATGTACGGCGTCGCCGACTCGATCTCCCTGACCGTCGGCGTCACCTCGGTGATCATCATCGTCCTCATCCCCATCGCCGCGATCTTCATCATGCGCGCCCTGCGCTCCCGCGTCACCCGGCTCTACGCCGAGGCGGGACTGACCGACCCGCTCGGGATGATCGTTCCGACCCCCGACGCAGAGATCATGGTCGGCGCCCCGAAGACCGTCTCCACCGACCCGACCCCCGCCAAGGCCCCGGACATCAGCGCCCGCAGCCACGCGGCCTGAGCGTCCCCGTGCCCATCACCGCGAGCATCCTCGCCACCGCGGCGTCCCATCCCGACAGGCCCGCGATCGTCGGCGGTGACGGCCGGCTCACCTACGCCGAGCTCGTCGCCGACTCCCGTGCCGTCTTCGCCGCCGTCGCCGCCCTCCACCGCGCCCAACCCGCCCCGCCGACACCGGCCCCGGAGACCGCGGGCGTGCCGATCACGGCCGTCAGCCACACCTCGGCGTTCCTCACCGCCCGCATCGTCGCCGGACTCGCCGGCTTCCGCGCGGTCTCCGCGACGATCGACCCCCGCTGGCCGCTGAGCCACCAGGTCGGGATCATCCAGGCCACCGGCATCGGCGTCGTCATCAGCGACTCACCCGCCCTCGCCGAGGCGCTCGCCGCCTCCGCGTGGACCGGCACCGTCATCTCCGCGGCCGCCTTCGAGACCGCCGTCACCGCCCGCCGATCCGACCCCGACCTCCCCGCCCCGAGCGTCCGCGTGCCCGCGGAGCCCTTCCTCATGCTCTTCTCCTCGGGCACGACGAGCAATCCGAAGGCGTTCATCAAGACCCGGGAGCAGTACCGGGCGAACGTCGCCGTCTCCGCCGCTCACCTCGAACCGCTGCCGGGCGTCGCGACGCTCGCACCCGGACCCGTGTCCTACAGCCTCACCCTCTACGCCGTCATCGAGAGCCTCGCGACCGGCGGCACCATCCACGTCGCCGACGAGTTCGACCCCGCAGCCATGGGTCGGCGCATCGCCGAGGAGAAGATCACCCGGGTCGTCGCGGTGCCCGCGATCATCCGGGCGCTCGCCGAGGCGGCGGGCCGCGACCCCGCACGCTTCGCCGGTCTCGACCTCGTGGTCACCGGGGGAGCGAACCTGCCCGCGGTCATCCGCGACCGCCTCGGCGAGGTCCTTCCCGACACCCGTCTCATCAGCTATTACGGGGCCGCGGAGATCGGATTCATCGGAGACTCCCGCGCCGGCGACGGCACGTGGATCACGATCTATCCGACGATCGGCGCACAGATCCGCGACGACTCCGGTTCCCCCGTGCCCGACGGCGAGCTCGGGACGCTGTGGATCCTCGCCGCCGCATGCTCCGAGGGCTACGTCACCGGCACGAGCACCGAGGTCCTCCGCGGCCCCGACGGCTGGGCCACCGTCGACGATCAGGGGCGGATGGACGACGGTCTCCTCCAGCTCGCCGGGCGCGCTGGGGACATCGCGGTCACCGGGGGTCACAAGGTCTCCCTCCCCGAGGTCGAACGGGCGTACGGCACTGTGCCCCACCTCGGCGAGGTCGTCGCCATCGCCCTCCCCGATGCGAACCTCGGCACCGTCGTCGCCCTCGTCATCGAGGACGGCGGCGACCAATCGACGCCGGAGTCGATGCAGGATTCGGAGTCGGGCGTCCCGGACAAGGCGGCCCTCCTCGCACACGGGCGGACCCGGCTCGCACCGCAGTTCGTGCCGCGGCGGTTCTACGTCCTCGATCGACTGCCGCGCACGGTCGGCGGGAAGATTCGACGCACGGAAACCGTTGACCTCATCGTGAACGACCAGGGACGCAGACTGTGAGGCGGCGACAGTGAGCGGTGACCGCCGCGCCGTCATCACCGGCATGGGCGCGATCACCCCGAGCGGACTCGACCCCGAGAGCCTCTGGGACGCGGTCCGCGCGGGACGCAGCGCGATCGACGTCCTCGTCGGAGAGGAGTTCGCCGACCTCGCCGTGCGCATCGGCGGGCAGATCACGGACTTCGACGCCGAGGCGGTCCTCCCGCGAGCGCTCGCCCGTCGTCTCAGCCCGGTCCAGCACTGGGCGATCGCCGCCGGCGACCAGGCGCTGGCGCAGGCCGGCATCCCCGACCCCGCCGCCGCGCTGCCGTGGGACCGCGAGCGCGTCGCCGTCATCGCCGCCACCGGATCCGGACCCGTCGATGCCATGCAGTCAGCCACCCGCGCTCTCGACGCGGCGGGCCCGCGCGGCGTCCCCCTGACCCTCGCCATCCACGGCGCCCCCGATTCCGCGGCCGCCCTGCTCAGTCAGCGCTACGACCTCCGCGGACCCGCACAGGGCGTGTCGGCCACCTGCGCGTCCGGGGCGATCGGCCTCGGCGAGGCGATGCGGCGCATCCGCCACGGGTACGCCGACGCGGTCCTCGTCGTCGGGATGGAGGACTGCCTCGGACCGGTCAACCTCGCCTCGAACGCCAACCTCCGGGCACTCGCCGCCGGGTACGAGGACGATCCGCGGGCGGCGAGCCGACCCTTCGACGCCGCCCGGAAGGGCTTCGTCATGAGCCAGGGGGCTGCGGCGATGCTCCTCGAATCCGTCGACAGCGCTGCCGCCCGCGGCGCCGCGGTGCTCGCCGAGCTGACCGGGTTCGGTGCCGCGAGCGATGCCCACCATCCGACGAACCCGCACCCCGATGGCCGCGGTGCGGCAGCGGCGATGCGCGAGGCCCTGACCGATGCCGGGTTCGAACCGGCCGACATCGACCACATCAACGCCCACGCCACCGGCACCCCGGCCGGTGACCGGGCCGAACTCGCCGCCTTCGACGCCGCCCTCGGCGAGACCGCCCGCACGATCCCGATCAGCGCGACGAAGTCGAGCACCGGCCACCTCCTCGGCGCCGCCGGGGTCGTCGAAGCGATCATCGCGATCGCCACGCTGCGGGATCAGGTGCTGCCCCCGACGCTCAACCTCGGCGACCCCGACGCCGAGGGCTGGGACATCGTCGCAGGCCAGGCACGATCAGTGGGCGACGAGGCGCCGATCGACACCGTGCTGTCGACGTCCTTCGGCTTCGGCGGCCACAACGGCGCGATCATTCTCCGCCGGCCGCAACCATGACACCAGCGCAACCATGAGACCAGAGATCCAGGAGAGACGATGACCGATCGCGAAGCCCACATCACCGAACTCGGGGAGCGCTTCCTGCCCGCGGAGATGCTCGAGCGCTTCCGGGAGCGCGCCGCCGTCACCGACCGGGAGAACGGCTTCTTCGACGCGGACCTCGAGGAGCTCAGGGCCAGCGGCTACCTCACCGTCTTCGTCCCCGCCGCCTATGGGGGACCGGGGCTGAGCCTCTTCGAGGTCGCCCGACTCCAGCAGCGCCTCGCCGCGGCGGCACCGGCGACCGCGCTCGCCGTCAACATGCACCTCATGACCACCGGCGTCGTCAAAGCCCTGGCCGATCGGGGCGACGATTCGCTGAACTGGGTGTTCGACGAGGCCATGGCCGGTGAGATCTTCGCGTTCGGGATCTCCGAACCGGGCAACGACTGGGTGCTCCAGGGCTCGAACACCGAGGCGGTCCCGACACCCGACGGCGGCTACGAACTCACCGGGGTGAAGATCTTCACCTCGCTGTCACCCGTGTGGACCCGGCTCATCGTCCACGGCGCGATCACCCCGGTCGACGACGGCATCGCCGGTCCCGACGGCGACGAACCGGCGGAGGGCGAACTCGTCTACGGGTTCATCGACCGCGACGCCCCGGGCATCAGCGTCTCCGATCGCTGGGACGTCCTCGGCATGCGGGGCTCCCAGTCGCGGGCGACGATCCTCGACCGTGTGCCGATGCGCCCCGACCGCGTCTCGCGCGTCATCCCCGCCGGTCGTCACCCCGACCTGCTCACGTTCGCGATCACGAGCAACTTCCAGCTCCTCATCGCCGCCGTCTACGCCGGCATCGCCGCACGCGCCCTCGAGGTCGGGGCGGCAGCGCTGAAGACGCGGAGATCGGCGAAGTCCGGGACGACGTTCGCCGAGGTCCCCGAGGCCCGCACCCGACTCGCCGACGCCCACCTCGACTACCTCGCGGTGCCCGCGATGATCGACGCGTACTCCCGCGACTTCGACGACCTCGTCGATCACGGCGCCGGCTGGCCACTGCGCCTCGTGGGTGCGCGGATCAAGTCCGCCGAGGTGGCCCGCCGCACCGCGGAGGCCGCCCTGCTGAGCACCGGCGGCAGCGGCTTCGACAACAGCCATGAGGCCTCCCGCCTCTACCGCGACGCGACGGCCGGGCTCTTCCACCCGCCGAGCCCCGACGCTGCCCGCCCGATGTACGCCGCAGCGCTTCTCGACGACTGAGAGTTCCCGCAAACATATTGACATATAAATATACGTGCATACGATTGGGGTATGGACGAGAAGCGGAACGAGTCGGCAGCTGTCACGGCGACGAACGACCGGTCGCGTGCGAAACCCGGCGACGATGGGCACGGTCACGGTCGCCTCGGCGGGCCTGCGTGGGAGCTCGGGTTCGCGATCGCCTCCGGTGTCACCTACATCGCCGGAGCGATCTTCGAGTACTTCGTCCCCGGCGCACCGCTGACCCAGATCGCCATCCCCCTCTTCCTCGCCACGTACTTCTTCGGCGGGTTCTTCACCTTCGCCACGGCGATCAACTCCGTGCGGCACGGCCGGTTCGAGGTCGACTTCCTCATGCTCGTCGCCGCGATCGGCGCGGCCAGTGTCGGGCGGTTCGCCGAAGGCGCTGTGCTCCTCTTCCTCTTCTCCCTCGGTCACGCGCTCGAGGAGTACGCGATGGGTCGGGCCAAGCGCTCGATCGAGGCGCTCGCGGAGCTCGCCCCGGCCACCGCGCTCGTGCGCGTCGGCGATGACGTCGTGGAGCGGCCCACCGAGGACCTCGAGATCGGCGATGTCGTCGTCGTGCGCCCCCATGCCCGCATCCCCGCCGACGGCTTCGTCGCCGTCGGCAACTCGGCCGTCGACCAGTCGGCGATCACCGGTGAGAGCATCCCCGCGGAGAAGTCCCCGGTGACCGACCGCACCGAGGCCGTCGACAACCCGGGGCGCATCGACCCGGCCTCCCGGGTCTTCGCCGGCACCGTCAACGGGTCCGGCTCCCTCGACATCGTCGTCCTCGCCGTCTCCGCGGACTCGACGCTCTCCCGGGTCGTGACGATGGTCCGCGAAGCCGACGACACGAAGAGCGCGACCCAGCGCTTCATCGACCGGTTCCAGCGCTGGTACGTTCCCGCCGTCATCGCGATGGTCCTCATCGTCCTCTTGGTCGGCTGGTTCGTCCTCGACGAGACGTTCGCCGACAGCTTCTACCGGGCGATGCTCGTCCTCGTCGCCGCGAGCCCGTGCGCGCTCGCCATCGCGACCCCCGCCGCTGTCCTCTCCGGTGTCGCCCGCGCGGCCCGGGCGGGGCTGCTCATCAAGGGCGGCGGACCCCTCGAGACGCTCGGGAAGGTGCGCTCGATCGCCTTCGACAAGACCGGCACACTGACCTGGGGGTTGCCGCGGCTCACCGACATCCGGCCCGCCGCGGGCGTCGAGGCCGGCGAGCTCTCCCGCGTCGCCCTCGCCCTCGAGTCCTCCGTCGACCATCCCCTCGCCTCGGCGATCGTCACCGGACTCGACCCGCAGGTGCCGGCCGCCGAGCGACTCGAGGCCGTCGACGTCGAATCGGTCACCGGTCAGGGCGTGACCGCGACGATCGCCGGGCAGCGTGCCGAACTCGGCAGCCTGCGGATGTTCGCCGGCGACCTCACCCCGGAGATCGAGGAGCTCGTCACGCAGCTGCAGAACGCGGGCCGGACGATCATGGTCGTCCGCTGGGGCGGTCGGTTCCTCGGTGCCCTCGGCGTCATGGACGCCCCGCGCGCGGAGGCGAAGGCCGTCATCAGCTCCCTGCGCACCTCCGGCGTCGATGAGCTCGTGATGATCTCCGGGGACAATCAGCGCGTCGCCGATGCGATCGGCTCCGAGGTCGGCGTCGACACCGCTGCCGGCGACCTCATGCCCGAGGACAAGGTGTCGACGATCCGCCGACTCGCCTCACAGGGCGACACCGCGATGGTCGGCGACGGTGTCAACGACGCCCCGGCCATGGCGAACGCCTCGGTGGGGGTGGCGATGGGGGCCGCGAGCTCGGCCGTCGCGCTCGAGACCGCGGATGTCGCGCTGATGAGCGACGACATCGGCAAGGTCCCGTTCCTCATCCGGCTGAGCCGGGCCTCCTCGGCGATCATCCGGCAGAACCTCATCGCCTCCCTCGTCATCGTCGCCTTCCTCGTCCCCGCGAGCCTGCTCGGTCTGCAGATGGGGCCGGTCGTGTTCATCCACGAGGGATCGACGTTCCTCGTCGTCCTCAACGCCCTGCGGCTGCTGCGGTTCGGCAACGGCGACGAGCACTCGGGCATCGCCCACGAGAACCGCCCCGAGCCCGCACGGGCGTGAACGACGAAGTTCCGGACGCGGAGTGTCGATTCGGGTCACTGATATCGACACTCCGCGTCCGGAACTTCCGTCACGCGGGGGTCACGCCGCGGCGCGTGAGACTGCCGGGGCCTCAGACCTCCGGCAGGAGGGAGATCGGGTTCTCGATGCAGTCGGCGACGAAGGTGAGGAACTCGCTCGGCTCGGCGCCGTCGCACGCGCGATGGTCGAAGACGAAGCTGAGGTACATCACCTTGCGCACCGTGAGTTCGCCGTGTGAGACCCACGGCCGGTCCTTGATCCGACCGAGGCCGAGCATCGCGACCTCGGGCAGGTTGATGATCGGGGCGGACCCGTCGACGCCGAAGACACCGTAGTTGTTGAGCGTGAACGTTCCGCCGGTCAGCTCCGAGGACGCGAACTTGCCTGTCGACGCCTTGCCCACGGTCTCGCCGATCTCGTCGCGCAGCTGTCGCAGGCTCATCTCCCCGGCCCCGTGGACGACGGGAACCATGAGCCCGCGCGGCGTCTGTGCGGCGAGTCCGAGGTTGATGTCGCCGTGGGTGACGATCTCGTTCGCGGTCGTGTCGATCGAGGAGTTGAGGATCGGATACTTCTTCAGCCCGGCGATGACGAAGCGCGCAACGAGGGCGAGCAGAGAGTACTTCTCACCCGTGCGGGCCTCGAGCGCCTTCTTCGTCGTCAGCAGTTCGGTCGCGTCGACATCGAGCCAGATCGTCGCCTCGGGGATCTCCCTCCGCGACTGGGAGAGCCGCTCGGACACGACCTTCCGCAGTCCCGTGATCGGGGTGCGGGTGTCGCGGTCGGTGCTCGGGATCGGGGTTCCGGTCGTGGCCGCGGTGTGCGGCTGGCCCGGCGCCGAGGCGGTCGTGCCCTGATGCTCAGGAGTGCCCCGGAGGCCGGTCGTGCCCTGGCGATCGACGGCGGCGAGGACGTCTGCCCGGGTCACGACCCCACCGGGGCCGGTCCCCGGCAGGTGCTTCGCGCTGATGCCGTGGTCCTTCGCGAGTTTGCGCACGATCGGCGAGGAGACGGGAGAGGTGGTGGCGGTGTCTGCCGGCTGCGCGGTTGGAGCTGCCGGCACCGGTGTGCTCGGTGTCTCCGCAGGTGAGTCGGTCGCCTTCGCGCCGAATGAGCGCTTCTTGCCCGAGCGCGCCTTCGGCGCGGTCGTGCCGTAGCCGATGAGGTTCGCCCCTCCGCCTTCGATGCCGACGGGGTCGGCATCGTCGGTGGGCAGTTCGTCCGCGGCACTGGTGGAATCGGCGCCGGCAGCGCTGGTGGAACCGGCGTCGCCCGCGGGCGCAGCGTCAGCGGCCCCCGCCTCGGCGACGGAGAGCAGAGCCTGCCCGGCCTCGACGGTGTCACCGGCGTTCGCGTGGAGCGCGACGATCGTGCCGGCGAACGGGCAGGGAAGCTCGACGACGCTCTTCGCGGACTCGACCTCGACGACCATCTGGTCGACGTGGACGGTGTCGCCGACGGCGACCTTCCAGCCGATGAGCTCCGCCTCGGTGAGGCCTTCGCCGAGGTCGGGGAGGATGAAGTCGCGTGCTCCGGTGGTCGACACAGCACTCATCACAGCTCCCAGTCCCAGGATTCGAGGGCGTCGAGGACGCGTTCGGCGGTCGGCAAGTAGTACTCCTCGAGCTTCGGGGACGGGTAGGGCACGTCGAAGCCGGTGACCCGGAGGATCGGGGCGGCGAGGTACGTGAAGTTGCGTTCGGTGACCCGGGCGGCCACCTCGGCGCCGTAACCGCCGAACTGGGCGGCCTCATGGATGACGACGGCCCGGCCGGTCCTGCGGACCGAGGCGGACACGGTCTCGTCGTCGAACGGCGAGAGCGAGCGCAGGTCGATGACCTCGATGGACAGTCCGTGCTCGGCTCCGGCCTCGGCGGCCGACAGTGCCGTGCGAACGGTGGGCCCGTAGGCGAGCAAAGTGACGTCGGTGCCGTCGCGGACCACCTCGGCGCGGTTCATGGGAGCCGTGGTCACCGGCAGGGTGAGCGTGTCCTTCATCCAGTACCGGGACTTCGGCTCCATGAAGATGACGGGATCGTCGGAGGCGATCGACTCGCGCAGGAGCGAGTACGCGTCGGCCGGATTCGACGGGGTGACGACGGTGAGTCCCGGCGTCGACGTCCAGTACGCCTCGGAGGAGTCCGAGTGGTGCTCGACGCCGCCGATGTCACCGGCGTACGGGATGCGGATCGTGATCGGCAGGGTGACGCGGCCCTTCGTCCGGTTCCGCATCTTCGCGATGTGGGAGACGATCTGCTCGAACGCGGGGTAGGCGTACGCGTCGAACTGCATCTCGATGACCGGGCGCATCCCCGCCATCGCCATGCCGACCGCGGTGCCGGCGATGCCCGACTCCGCGAGCGGGGAGTCCCACACGCGTTCGGGTCCGAATTCCTTCCGCAGGCCCTCCGTGACCCGGAAGACCCCGCCGAGGCGGCCGACGTCCTCGCCGTAGACGACGACGTTCTCGTCCTCGGCCAGGGCATCGCGCAGCGCCTGGTTGAGTGCCTTCGTCATCGTCACCGAGGCGGGGGCAGGGGTGGTCGCGGTCGTGGCGGTGGCTGTGTCCGCGGTCGTGGCGGTCGCCGGCTCAGGAGTGTCGGTCGGTGCCGTGTCGGTCGGGGAGTCGACGCTCATGCCTCAGCCCCTGCGAGTTCGGCCTCGAGCTGGGCGCGCTGCTCGCTGAGGCTCGCGCGCTCGGTCCCGTAGACGAAGGCGAAGAGCTCGGTCGGGTCGACCTCGGCCTCGGTGTTCATCGCATCGCGCACCGAGGCGGCCAGCGTCTCGGCCTCGGCCGCGATCTCCTCGACGCGGGCGTCATCGAGGACGCCGCGGTCGCGGAGGAACGTCTCGAGGCGGTCGATCGGGTCGAACTGCTTCCAGTGCTCGACCTCCTCGGCGTCGCGGTACTTCGTCGGATCGTCGGAGTTCGTGTGCGACTCCATCCGGTACGTGAGGCATTCGATGAGGGTCGGGCCGTCGCCTTCGCGGCCGCGTTCGAGGGCCGCGGAGACAGCGGCGAACACCGCGGCGACGTCATTGCCGTCGACGCGGATGCCGGGCATCCCGTAACCGGCGGCGCGGTCGGCGAGCATCGTCGCGTTCGACTGCTCGCGCAGCGGGGTGGAGATCGCGTACTGGTTGTTCTGGAGGACGAAGACCGTCGGGGTCTGCCACACCGAGGCGAAGTTGAAGGCCTCGTGGGTGTCGCCCTCACTGCTCGCACCGTCGCCGAGGAAGGTCAGCGTCGCCGCGTCACGGCCCTTGAGCTTCGAGGCCATCGCGAAGCCGGCGGCATGGAGGGTCTGCGTGGCCAGCGGTGTCGCCGCCGGTGAGGTGTGGTACTCCTGCGGGTCGAACCCGCAGTGCCAGTCACCGCGGAAGGCTGAGAGGATCTCACCGACGGGCACGCCGCGGGTGAGCAGGGCCGCGGAGTCCCGGTACGTGGGGAACAGCCAGTCGTTCGGCGACAGCGCAGTCGTCGCACCGACCTCGCACGCCTCCTGTCCCGCCGCCGACGGGTACGTGGCAAGGCGCCCCTGCCTGGTCAGGTGGGTCACCTGCGCCTCGAACCGGCGGACGAGGACCATCTGCCGGTAGAGGCCGGTCAGTGTCCGATCGCTCGGGATCGAAAGCCCCTCGGTCGGGGTGTCGGTCGGTCGGCCGTCGGGGCCGATGAAGCTGATGGGCTGCAGCTGGGGAAGAGCGCGGCCTGTGGTGGGAACGTCGATGGTCATGACTTCATGATGACGTGACCGCGATCACCGATCCAGGCTCTTCAGACGGTCACGGACGGGGGTGCCGATCGTGTCGCGAACGGTGGACGAACTGCGCGAACGAGGCGGGGTGGAGCGGACGAATGGCCGGGGTCGAACGGGGCTGCTGAGCGCGCGGGCCGCTCAGATCTCACCCCAGCGGTAGCCGTGGACGGTGAACGCCTCGGCGACCTTCACCCGCTTGCCCTCGACGCCGCCTTTGAATGCCTGATGGCCGCCGAACTGGGACACGCACGCCATGTCGGCAAGAAGTCGTCAGGCGGGCAATTCGTCGCCGGCGCATCGACTTCTCGCCGACATCGCCGGCGTGTCGGCGTCGAGGAGGGGAGTCGACCGACGATCGACCGCCTCGGCGGATTGCGGAGCGACGAGAATTCAGGTTAGGCTAACCTACGAGATCACGAACGGATCGCGCGTCACGGCAGTTGACACACCTGCTTGGAGTCGCGACCTGCGGGATCTCGCTGTTTCATCCGACACGGAACCCTCGACAGCGGCGATTCGGTCGTCCGCGCAGATGCTGCCGATCATCGTGCGCGCACGACACAGCGACGGCCGCGTCGAGGGTTTCCGTCGTTCGCTCCGCGAAAGGACGCTATGACACTGAAGACGATGACCGCGCTGACCGCCGGCTGCGCCGCGCTCGCCCTCCTCGCCGGCTGCGGGGGCGGCGGTTCCGGGGACACCGAGGCGGCGGGCGGCGGCGAGACGCGCACCGTCACCGACGCCACCGGAGCCGACATCGTCATTCCCGCCCAGCCGCAGTCCGTGGCCACCCTGCACTATGCCGCGACGGAGACCCTCATGGATCTCGGGCTCACCCCTGTCGGGCAGGGGGAGTACCAGGAGGCCTCGGTACCTCAGGGATGGGTCGACCGCCTCGGCGAGGTGCCCGTCGTGGCGACCGACGAGCCGGACATCGAACGGCTCGCGACGACGGACCCCGACCTCATCCTCGCCCCGAACACCCTCGACTCCGGAGTCGTCGACCAGCTCGAGGACATCGCTCCCGTCTACCAGTTCACCCTGCGCGGCGGAGACCGCGCGAACTGGAAGCAGCGGGTCGGGGAGGTCGCCGACGCGGTCAACCGGAGCGCGGAGCTCACGGCCCTCGACGACGCCTTCATCGCCGAGCAGACGCGCATCAGCGAGGAGTACAGCGACGTCACCGACGGGACGACGATCGCCACACTCTCCTCATTCACCGAGAACACCGCGTACCTGTGGGGGAGCGGGAACATGCTCGGAACGATCTACGACCCGCTCGGTCTCACGTGGTCGGCCGACGAGGACAGGGTCATCGCGGAGAACGCCGAGGCGGCGGAGCCCGACGCCGAGGTCTCGCTCGAACTCGTCGACAAGGCCGCCGGGGACGCCGACATCGTCTTCGTCACCTCGAACCTGCGCGGCGAGTACGACGAGCTGAGCACCGCGCTCATGGACTCACCGGTCTTCGCTCAGCTGCCCGCCGCGCAGGCCGGCAACGTCTATCCCAACGGCAAGTCGACGATCGCCGGATACTCCGACGCGAACTACAGTCTCGAGATGGTCGAACAGGCGCTGCAGGCGTACCGGCAGAGGTGAGCGCGGCACGGCCCGGCGCGTGGGCTCAGCTCAGAGCGAAGCTCAACTCAGCGGGCTCTGTGCGCCGGGACGGTGGCCCTCAGCCTCGTCGAGGATGAGCAGCGACCGTGACGAGGTGACGCCGGGCACCTCGTGGATGCGGCGGAGGATGACCTGGGACAGTGCCGTGTTGTCGGGGGCATTGACGGTGACGAGGGCGTCGATGTCGCCGCTGACGGCCTGAACCTTCTCGACGAAGGGGAGCGCGGCGAGCTCGTCGCGGACCTCCGGCCACGGCCGTTCGCCGACCTTGACGACGACCACCGCGGTCACGGACATGCCGAGGGCGGCGCGATCCACCTCGGCGGTGAAGCCCTTGATCGCCCCCGACTCGAGGAGGGCGGTGAAGCGCTTGTGCGCGGCGGACCGGGAGATGTGCACGCGTTCGGCGAGCTGGCGCACGCTCAGCCGGGAGTCCTCGACGAGGGCAGCGATGATGCTGCGGTCGATGTCGTCGAGGTCGAATGACAAGGGCGTGCTCCTTCGGCGTCGCTGCTGGCTGCCGCCCGGCAGCCTCGGTGCGTCGTGCTCCTCTCCGGGGTCGCGCTCGTCGTGAACCAGCACCCGGTCGAGGTTCCACCATTCTAAGTGGGCACGGCCGGTCGTGGGGGCCGGGGCGGATCCCAACGGCCGGGATCCCGGCGACCGGGACAACGGCGGCCGGGGTCCCGGTGGTTCCCACCTGGCACGGCGGTGTCGACGGCAGGTGCGGGTCACCTCGGCGGACTGGTAGGCTTGAAATCGATCGTTCGTTCAGTGGCGATGGACCCGTCCCGCAACGACAGGCACCCTGGTGTCCGAAGTGTGGCCTCCACCACGTACCATGGAGGGCGGAGCACGCCGCCGCATGCGCACGCGGATGCGGCGGGCGAACGGCATGTTTCCCGCCTGTAGATTATGGGGGAGACGACACTCAGCAGGACTGACTGCTCGGCGGCGGACCTGCGTCATTCGAATAGGAGCCACGTTGAAGATCGCTGTGTTGGTCAAAGAGGTCCCGGACACGTACGGGGATCGCAAGCTCGATCTCGAAACCGGCCTGGCGGACCGTGCCGCCTCGGAAGCCGTGCTCGACGAGATCGGCGAACGCGCCCTCGAAGTCGCCCTCAACTACGCGGACAGCCACGACGGCACCGAGATCACCGTCATCTCGATGGCCCCGTCGGGTGCGACCGCGACGATCCGCAAGGGCCTGGCCATGGGCGCCGGCAATGCGGTCCACATCTCCGATGAGGAACTCCTCGGCGCCGACCTCGGGCTCACCGCCGAGGTGCTCGCCGCCGCCATCCGCCGCGGCGACTACGACCTCGTCGTCACCGGCAACATCTCGACCGACGGCAATGCCGGCATGCTCCCGGCGATGCTCGCCGAGCACCTCGACCTCCCGCACGTCACCGGCCTGAGCACCGTCGAACTCACCGACACCGCCGTCTCCGGCACGCGCGCCGTCGACGGCGGTCAGCAGCAGGTGACCGCGGAGCTGCCCGCCGTCATCTCGATCACCGAGGCGCTGCCCGAGGCGCGCTTCCCCAACTTCAAGGGCATCATGGCGGCGAAGAAGAAGCCGTTCGAGGTCATCGGCCTCGCCGACCTCGACATCGACGCCGCCGATCAGTCGACCGCCCGGTCGATCATGGTCTCCGTTGCCGAGAAGCCCCCGCGCGAAGCCGGCGAGAAGATCGTCGACGACGGCAACGGCGGAGCCGAACTCGCCGAATTCCTCATCAAGAACCGCCTGGCCTAAGGAGAGAAGACATGGCTGAATTCCCCCAGGACACCATCCTCGTCGCGCTCACGGTCGATCCCGAAGGCGCTCTCGAGAAGCCCGCTGCCGAACTCCTCGGCGGTGCCGCCGCGATCGGCAGCCCCGTCGCGCTCATCGTCGCCCCTGCCGGCACCGGTGACGCCGCGGCGGAGACGGCGGCCTCGCTCGGTGCCGTCCAGACCCTCATCGCCGAGGTGCCCGCGGGCAGCTCCGCGCTCGGCACCTTCGCCGTCGACGCCCTCGTCGGGGCCGCGGAGCTCACCGCGCCCGATGCCATCCTCGTCCCGAACTCGATCGACGGCCGCGACCTCGCCGGCCGCTTCGCCGTGCGCACGGGCTCGGCGCTCTCGGTCGACGCGATCGGCGTCGAACGCGATTCCGAGGGCATCGTCGCCGACCACTCCGTCTACGGCGGCGGCTACACCGCGCAGTCGGCCCCGACCTTCGGCGCGCCCGTCATCACCGTCCGCCTCGGTGCGATCGAGAACCGCGCTGAGGCCCAGCCCGCGAACGCGCAGACCCTCGAGGTGACCGACTCCGGCAAGCGCAGCGCCGACGTCACCGCCTACGAAGCCGTCGTCGAGACCTCCTCGCGACCCGAGCTGCGCGGGGCGCAGAAGGTCGTCTCCGGTGGTCGCGGTGTCGGCTCGGAGGAGTCGTTCGAGCTCGTCGGCGAATTCGCCGACGTCCTCGGTGC
>NZ_BAAAMB010000003.1:212899-256856 GCF_039528855.1 Brevibacterium sanguinis
CGCTGTCGGCGCCTCGCGCGCCGCGGTCGACGCCGGCTACATCGCGCAGTCCCACCAGGTCGGCCAGACCGGTGTGTCCGTGTCCCCGCAGCTCTACGTCGCGCTCGGCATCTCCGGGGCGATCCAGCACAAGGCGGGCATGCAGACCTCGAAGACGATCGTCGCGGTCAACAAGGACGGCGAAGCGCCGATCTTCGACATCGCCGACTTCGGCGTCGTCGGCGACCTCTTCAAGGTCGTCCCCCAGGCCGTCGAGACCCTGAAAGCGAAACAGGGCTGATATGGCCACCTTCTCCAACACGCTGCGCTCGGGTCTGCCCCGGGTCTCCGGCGGCGATCCGTGGCCGCCGGAGGGCACGGTGGGTCAGGCTGTCGAGTGGGAATCCCGGGAATGGGTGAGCGCCGAGGCGGGCGCTGCTGAGCCTGCGGGTGCGGTTGATTCTGCGGGTGGCGTTGATGCTGGCGCTCCCGTCGATTCTGCGGGCGCCGTCGAATCTGGGGTTGCCGTCGATTCGGGTGCCGTCACCGAGGTGACTGCTGCCGAGACCTCGACCGTGGGCTCCGTCGAACCGGATGCGACCGGTGTCGAACCTGGTCTTGACTCCGGAGTCGACGAGACCGTCGCCGTTGAGGCCGACGGTGGGGCCGACGTCGAGGTGCCTGCCGGTGCGTCGACCGACGCTGGTGCCTTGAGCGACGCAGGTGCCTCGAGCGATGCCGGCGCACAGGATGTCGCTGCCGGCGCGGGTGCCGGTGCAGCTGTTGGAGCAGGCGCGGCGGATTCGGCCCCCGCGGCCGAGGTGCCCCTGCGCCGTGGACTTCCCCGCGTGAGCGGTGGAGAGGCATGGCCGCCGGAAGGGTTTGCCCCCGCCGGAGTCAAGGCGCCGAGGCAGGCCGGTGGTGCTGCTGCCGCTGGTGCCGCGCCGGCCGAGCCCGGTGCGCCGATCGAACCTGGTGCGTCGGAAACCGGTGGCGGAGAAGCCGTCGTCGAGCAGACCTCCAGCACCGATGAAACGTCCGCCGAGGAAGCGTCAGGCCAGGGCGTTGCTGCGGGTGCAGAGCCGACCGAGACCACCTCCGGCGCAGAGGAGACCGACGCCGCTGCTGTTGTGGCAGGCGCGGGCGCTGCCGCCGGGGCAGGCGTTGCCGGAGCCGGCGTCGCCGCTGCCTCTGCCGGAGAAGACGCCGCATCGGTGCCGTTGCGCCGTGGGCTGCCTCGCCGGTCAGGTGGGGACGCATGGCCGCCGGAGGGCCTCGCCCCTGCGGGGGTCAAGGGACCCTCGGCGAGTGCAACGCCTCCTGCCGCGACCGCTGAGTCCGGAACACCCGTTGCCGGTGACCAGGCTGCTGACTCTGCCGCCGCGGACGGTGTGCCTGCGGACACTGTGACCGCGACAGAGACCACTTCCGCTGCCTCGGCAGGTGCTGGTGGAGCTGCTCCCGCTGCCGCGGCACCTGCCGCCGGTGGGGCGACAACTGCGTCGGCCGCCGAGCTCAGCGATGTTCCGCTGCGCCGCGGTCTGCCGCGCACCGCCGGCGGCGACCCCTGGCCGCCCGAAGGCTTCGCCCCGGCAACGGCCACCGCGCCCACCGATGCGCAGCCGAAGACTGCACCAGCGGCCGATGCCACCGGTGCAGCGGACACCACCGACGCAGCAAGCACCGCGGGAGTCCCTGCCGCAGCTGCCGGTGCTGGGGTTGCCGGCGCCGTGGCCGCCGGTGCTGCCGCCTCGGCGAGTGGAGACACCGCGGAGAAGGGCAGCGCCGACACGGAGGCGGCGGCGGACGAACCCGCCAAGCCTGCGGGCCGCACAGGTCTGCCGAAGACCAGGACGGGCCTGCCGAAGTCCACCGGCCCCGACACCGGCAAGCCCGGCGACAAGCCCGCGGGACGGACCGGACTGCCGAAGACCGGCGGACCGGCGACGAAACCGGCCGAGAAGCCGGCGGCGAAGACCCCCGCCGCGGCAACCGGTGCGAAACCGGCAGCCGCAGGGTCGACGGCGGCCGCAGCGACCGCCTCGGCGGGAACAGCGGCGAAGTCCACCGCGGACTCGACGGCCGCGAAGTCGACCGGGGGGTCCACGGCCGCGAAGTCGACCACCTCGGCGAAACCCGCCTCCGACAAGCCCGCCTCCGCCGCACCCGCCAAGCGCGATCCGATCATGATCGGGTCGAAGTCGCTGGGACAGTGGATCGGTCTCGGGTCGCTCGGACTCGGTGGGCTCATCGTCGCCGCAGGCATCCTCATCCTCGCCGCACGCGGAGTCACGACTCTGCCCGGTGTGCCGGGATTCCTCGAGCGCTACCCGGGCGAATACCACCTGCCCGACTTCGTCGAACCGGGCTTCCCGGCGTGGGCGCGGTGGACGCACTTCCTCAACTTCTTCTTCATGGTGCTCATCATCCGCACGGGTCTGCAGGTGCGTCACCAGCAGAAGCCTCCGGCGTTCTACACGCCGAAGAACGGCGGGAAGAAGATCAGCATCAACCTGTGGCTGCACACGAGCCTCGACGTTCTCTGGCTGCTCAACGGCGTCGTCTTCGTCGTCCTCCTCTTCGTGTCCGGCCACTGGGCGCGCATCGTGCCGACCAGCTGGGAGGTCTTCCCGAATGCCCTCTCGGCAATGCTGCAGTACATGACCCTGGAATGGCCGATGGAGGACGCGTGGGTCAACTACAACTCGCTCCAGCAGCTCATGTACTTCATCGTCGTCTTCATCGCCGCCCCCCTGGCCGCGATCACAGGTGTGCGCATGAGCGAGTGGTGGCCGAAGAACGCGACGACGCTGAATAAGATCTACCCGGCCCCGCTGGCGCGGGCGATCCACTTCCCGACGATGATCTTCTTCGTGTTCTTCATCGCCGTCCACGTGTTCCTGGTCTTCACGACCGGACTGCGGCAGAACCTCGGCTACATGTTCGCCGGGACGAACGTCCTGGGCTGGGCGGGCGTCATCTGGTTCCTCGTGGCGGTGGCCGTCGTCGTCGGCGCATGGTTCGCCGCCAGACCGCTTGTGCTCGCACCGATCGCGAACCTCTTCGGCAGGGTGTCGAGCAGGTAGGACACATGTCAGAGGGCCCCGAGTGAGATCACGTCACTCGGGGCACTCGTGTTTCTGCGGGAAAATTCGGTCTGCGCCGCCTCCACTGCGATTGTGCGCCAGGTCCATGGCGATCTCGACGCGAATTTCGCCATGAACCTGGCGCGGAATCCCAGGGGCGCCATGAACCTGGCGCAGAATTCCAGGGCGCTGGCAGTCAGGCGGGGATGCGCACGCGCTCGACGAACTCGACGACGGCCTCCTCGAGCTGCTGCAGTCCGGGCTCCTCGAGAGGGAAGTGACCTGCGCGGTCGAGGATGACCTCGGAGAACAGCTCCGGATCGAGTCGGGACACGACCGGCGTCGACAGATCCCGCGGGGTCCACCGGTCCTCGCCGGGCTGGGTGAGGAGGACGGGGCACGCATCGAAGTCCGCCGGCTCGACGGCCGGGACGTACGTGGCGTAGTCGGCGAGGAAGCGCAGCCACATCGCATTGCCCGCCGAGGTCGCATCGGCGAGGAAGACCTTCATCGCGCCCGGGTCGTTGGCTAACGCCGACATCTTCGACGCCAGACGCATCGGGTAGCGGATGCTCTTCAGCGGAGTCCTCGCCATGAGGCGCACCCAGGGCATGCCGAGACGGGCGGTGATGAGGCTGCGCGCCGTCCAATCGACGACCTCCTGATGGCGCTGATCGAGGAATGTCATGCCGACGATGCCCCTCAGAGCACCCGGTGCGGCCTTCGCGGCGACATGGTAGGCGAGCATGCCGCCGGCCGACAGGCCGTAGAGCACCGTGGGCTTCGGGTCCCGCGCCTGCTCGGCGGCGAGGAAGTCGATGACCATGTCGACCCAGTCGGCATACGACGGCGTGTACCCGGACTCGACCCGCGTCATCCCGTAGCCGAGATTGTCGAGCGCGACGACGTCATAGCCCTGCCGGGCCAGCGGAGCACCGAGGATGAGCGACATCTGGCGACCGTTCGTCCCGACGCCGTGGTGGAGGATGACACGGGCCTTCGCATCGGGTCGGCGATAGCGATCAAGATGGATCCAGTGCCCCCGCCACCCCCAGAACTCCTCGTCGGGAGCGGAGGTCTCGTCGAGTCGCAATCGCTCGGGCAGGAACTCCTGGAGGTCCTGCCACGCCTGCTGATTCTGATAGAGCGCTGCGCTTGCCATGCGTGTCCTCACGTCGACGATGACAACACCTTACGACAGAAATGACACTGAGTGTCAATACTGGCCCGTGCGTACAATGCTGGAATGGACCTGCCCTCCCTGCGCGATCGCAAGCGCCTCCTCATCCAGGAGGACATCATGGCGGTCGCCCTCCGACTGTTCCGCGAGCGCGGCTACGAGGCGACGACCGTCGACGACCTCGCCGCCGCCTCGGGGATGTCGCGGCGCACGTTCTTCCGCTACTTCCCGTCGAAGGAGGACGTCCTCGCGGGGAAGTGGACGGCGATGGGCGAGGGGATCGTCGTCGCGCTCATGGAGCGTCCCGCCGACGAGGAGCCGTGGACCTCGCTGCGCGCGTCGCTGACTGGCGTCGTCGACCACTACGCCGATCCTGCGCGGCGCACCGACAGCTATGCCCTCGACGAGGTCGTCGATTCCACGCCGTCCCTGCGCGCGGCATTCGTCGCGAAGGTCGACATCCTCGCCGAGGCGCTCTCCGCCGTTCTCGTCTCCCGCGGAGTCGCCGAGGTGAGGGCGCAGATGCTCGCCCGAGCATGCGGGGCAGCGCTGACGGTCGCGATGCGGCAGGCGCGCGCCACCGGCGCCGAGGGCATCGCCGACGACCTCGATCGGGCGATGGGAGTGCTCACCCCGGGGATGTGAGCGCCTCTATGCGAGGGCCTTGCGGACGGTGGCCTCGAATTCGCGGACGTGTTCGCCGGCCAGCGCGCTGACGGCGAGTTCGTCGCCGGCGAGGATGCCCTCGAGCAGGGAGATGTGCTCGCGGATGTGGCCGAGCAGGTCGGGGATCTTCGGCAGGACGAGGCACCAGATCCGGGTGGCGAGGTCGTCGAGGCGCACGAGCGTCTCCTGGAGGTGGATGTTGTCGACGGCGCGGTAGATGAGGCGGTGGACCTCGAGGTCGCGTTCGATGAGGGTGCGTGCGTCGAGGCCGGCCCTGAGCTCGCCGAGTTCGGCGATCGTCGCCGCGAACTCCTCGCGCAGCTCCGGCGTGATGTTCCGGGCGGCACGCGTGGCGGCAATGGGCTCGAGCGCCTGGCGCATCTCCGTGATCGCCGCGAGGTCCGTGATGTCGACATTGGCCGCGAACGTCCCGCGTCGCGGGTAGGACACGACGAGGTGGGCCCCCTCGAGGCGTTTGAGGGCCTCGCGGATCGGGGTGCGCCCGACCTCGAGTTCGGCGCTCAGCGCCGCCTCGTTGATGACGTCACCGGGAGCGATGTCGAGCATGACGAGCCGATGACGCAGCGCCTCGTACGCGCGGTCGGCCAGAGACGAGCTGCTCGCCGAGGTGTCCGCCGTCGTTGTCATCCCACTCCTCCATGCGTCGTCGAGCCGGCCCGGGCGGTGCGGCCCGGGCGGGTGGACAGGCCGGGTGGCCAGGTCGGGGAAAAGTTCTCCCACACCCATTGCCACGGCTGAAATTCTGCGCCTAGACTACAGGAACACAGCTGATATATTAGTTGACGATTAACGATCGAGGGAGATCGCATGACCGAGCAGCTCGCAGGAACCGCGGACGCGCAGTCCGGGACGCCTGGAACGCCTGGGACCGAGTCCGGGACGCCGCAGCCCCCGGGTGCCGGAACGACAGCGGCCCTGCCCACCGACTTCCCCAGTCGCGCCCCCGAGGAGCTGAGCACTCCGCTCGCGCAGCTCGACCCGGAGATCGCCGGCTTCATCGACGCCGAACTCGGCCGTCAGCGCGAGGGCCTGGAGATGATCGCCTCGGAGAACCACACTGCCACCGCCGTCATGGAGGCGCAGGGCTCGGTGCTGACGAACAAGTACGCCGAGGGTTACCCGGGCCGGCGCTACTACGGCGGCTGCGAATTCGTCGACGAGGTCGAGCGTCTCGCGATCGCCCGGGTCAAGGACCTCTTCGGGGCGGCCTTCGCGAACGTCCAGCCGCACTCCGGTGCCCAGGCCAACGCCTCGGTGATGCACGCCCTCATCCGTCCCGGCGACACCGTCCTCGGCCTCGACCTCGCCCACGGCGGCCACCTCACCCACGGGATGAAGCTCAACTTCTCCGGTCGCCTCTACGACATCGTCGCCTACGGCGTCGACGACGACACCCACCGCGTCGACATGGCCGAGGTCGCCCGTCTGGCCCGCGAGCACCAGCCGAAGCTCATCGTCGCCGGGTGGTCGGCGTACTCGCGGCAGCTCGACTTCGCCGAGTTCCGGCGCATCGCCGACGAGGTCGGCGCCTACCTCATGGTCGACATGGCCCACTTCGCCGGCCTCGTCGCCGCGGGCCTCCACCCCTCCCCGGTGCCGCACGCCCACGTCGTCACCTCGACGACGCACAAGACCCTCGGCGGTCCCCGCGGCGGTATCATCCTGACCAATGACGCCGAGGTGGCGAAGAAGGTGAATTCGGCCGTCTTCCCCGGTCAGCAGGGCGGACCGCTCGAACATGTCATCGCCGGCAAGGCCGTGGCCTTCGGGCTGGCCGCGACCGAGGAGTTCGCCGACAAACAGCGCCGGACCCTCGCCGGCGCCGCCGAACTCGCCCGCCGCCTCGGCGAGGATGACGTGGCGGAGCGCGGCATCACGATCGTCACCGGCGGCACCGACGTCCACCTCGTCCTCGTCGACCTCCGCGACTCCGTCCTCGACGGGGCGCAGGCCGAGGATCTCCTCGCGCGGATCGGGATCACCGTCAACCGCAACGCCGTGCCGAACGATCCGCGTCCGCCCATGGTCACCTCGGGGCTGCGCATCGGCACGCCTGCGCTCGCCAGCCGCGGTTTCGGGTCCGCCGCCTTCGCCGAGGTGGCCGACATCATCGCCGAGGTCCTCACCGCCGGCACCGACGAAGACGGACCGAGCCAGGAGACGATCGACGACCTCGGCGCCCGGGTCTCCCGCCTCGCCGCCGACCACCCGCTCTACCCGCACCTCACCCCGATCGGAGCACGCTGATGGCCGACCACCTGCCCGAACACCCCGACTTCCTGTGGCGCAATCCCGAGCCGAAGGCCTCCTACGACGCCGTCATCGTCGGCGGCGGGGGACACGGACTCGCGACCGCGTACTACCTCGCGAAGAACCACGGGATGACGAACATCGCGATCCTCGAGCGCGGGTGGCTGGCCGGGGGCAACATGGCCCGGAACACGACGATCATCCGTTCGAACTACCTGTGGGACGAGTCCGCGGCGATCTACGAGCACTCGCTCCGTCTCTGGGAGCAGCTGCCCGAGGAGCTCGACTACGACTTCCTCTTCTCCCAGCGCGGCGTGCTCAACCTCGCCCACACGCTCGGCGACGTCCGGGAGTCGCAGCGCCGCGTCGGTGCCAACGTCCTCAACGGCATCGATGCCGAATGGCTCGACCCGAGCCAGGTCAAGGAGGTCTGCCCGATCATCAACATCGGCGACGACCTGCGCTACCCCGTCATGGGGGCGACGTACCAGCCGCGGGCGGGCATCGCCAAGCACGACCACGTCGCCTGGGCGTTCGCCCGCAAGGCCGACGCGATGGGCGTCGACATCATCCAGAACTGCGAGGTCACCGACGTCTACCGCGACGGCGACCAGGTCATCGGCGTCGAGACGAACCTCGGGCGGATCGCCACGGAGAAGGTCGCGATCGCCGTCGCCGGCCACACCTCGGTGGTCGCCGCCATGGCCGGCATCCGCGTGCCCATCCAATCCCACCCGCTGCAGGCGCTCGTCTCCGAGCTCTTCGAGCCCGTCCACCCGACGGTCGTCATGTCCAACCACGTCCACGTCTACGTCTCCCAGGCCCACAAGGGCGAACTCGTCATGGGCGCCGGCGTCGACTCGTACAAAGGCTACGGGCAGCGCGGCGGCTTCCACATCATCGAGGAGCAGCTCGCCGCCGCCGTCGAGCTCTTCCCGATCTTCGCCCGCGCGCATGTCCTGCGGACGTGGGGCGGAATCGTCGACGTCACCCTCGACGCGTCCCCGATCGTGTCGAAGACGGAAGTCGACGGCCTCTACGTCAACTGCGGATGGGGGACCGGCGGGTTCAAGGGCACCCCGGGGGCGGGCTTCACGTTCGCCCACACCATCGCCAATGACGAGCCGCACGCGCTCAACGCCCCGTTCGCACTCGACCGGTTCGAGACCGGCCATCTCATCGACGAACACGGCGCCGCCGCCGTGGCCCACTGAGGGAGAGGGACTGCCATGCTGCTCATCACCTGCCCGAACTGCGGGGCCCGCGACGAATCCGAATTCGCCTACGGAGGTCAGGCGCACGTGCCCTACCCGGAGGATCCGTACGCGCTCACCGACCGCGAATGGGCCGAATACCTCTTCTACCGCGACAACGACCGCGGGCTCTTCGCCGAACGCTGGTGCCACAGCCTCGGCTGCCGGAAGTGGTTCAACGCGATCCGCGACACCGTGACCTATGACTTCGCCGCCGTCTACCCGATGGGACAGCCGCGGCCCGCCGAATTCGAAGGAGGCCTCAAGCGATGACCTCGACGCACACCGACTCTCACGCTGGGTCGCCCGCAGGCTCGGACGCTGCGACCGGCACCGGCTCGGACGCCGCGACCAGCGCGTCAGCGACCGGGCAGCGCGAGCGTCTCCCGCACGCGACCGGCATCGACCGCACCCGGCCGCTGACCTTCCGCGTCGACGGCCGGACCTTCACCGGGTTCGCCGGGGACACGATCGCCAGTGCCCTCATCGCCGCCGGCCGCCTCGACTGCGGGAACTCGACGTATCTCGACCGGCCGCGGGGAATCCTGGGCGCCGGGGTCGAGGAGCCCAACGCCCTCGTCCGCGTCCACGCCCCCGACAGCGCCGAGGTGGCCGAATCGATGCTCCCGGCAACCCGCGTCCTCATCCGCGAGGGCATGGAGGCCGACTACCTCTCCGGGCTCGGCATCCTCGACCCCGGCCGCGACGACGCCGTCTACGAGCACACGCACACCCACACCGACGTCCTCGTCGTCGGTGCCGGTCCCGCCGGGCTCGCCGCCGCCCGGGAGGCCGCGAAGTCAGGGGCCCGCGTCCTCCTCCTCGACGACGAACCCGTCCCCGGCGGGGCGCTCCTCGTCGCTCCCGCCGAGGCCATCGACGGGGTGCCGGCCCCGGAGTGGATCACCTCGACCCTCGCCGAGGCGACCGCCGCCGAGGAGTTCACCTACGTTCCCCGCACGACCGTCTTCGGCAGCTACGACTCGAACTACTTCGTCGCCCTCGAGGACCGCACCGGCGCCGAGGCGGGGCCCCGGCAGCGCGTGTGGCACATCCGTGCCGGTCAGGTCGTCCTCGCCACCGGAGCGCACGAACGTCCCATCGTCTTCGCCGACAACGACCGTCCCGGCATCATGCTCGCCTCCGCCGTGCGGACCTACCTGGGTCGCTACGGCGTCGTCGCCGGGCAGCGGGTGGCGATCGCGACGACGAACGACTCCGCCTACGACCTCGTCGGTGACCTCACCGCCGTCGGAGTCGAGGTCGTCGCCGTCATCGACTCCCGCGCCACCGCCTCGGCGCGGGCCTCCCAGGTCGCCGCCGACACCGGTGTGCGCCTCATCCTCGGCGCCGCGGTCACCGGCACGGCAGGAGAGGGCCCGGCCGGACGGATCTCGGGGATCACCGTCTCCGCGCTCGATGACGACGCGGTCGCCGCACCCGGCGGCGAGGACATCGCCGTCGACCTCCTCGCCGTCTCCGGCGGCCACTCGCCGGTCATCCACCTCCACGGTCAGCGGCGCGGCCCTATCGCCTGGGACGCCGACATCGCCGCCTTCGTGCCCACCGCCCCCGTCCGCGACCAGGCCACGGTCGGGGCGATGACCGGGGACTATGCGCTCGCCTCGGCGCTGCGGCAGGGCGCGGAGGCAGGCCACGCCGCCGCGGCGGCCACCGGCTTCGACGCCGAGCTGACCATCCCGCGCCCCGACACGCCCGACACGGCCCCCGCACCTCATCGACCCCTGTGGGCGGTCACCTCGGCCGAGGACGATCCCGGCGCGCTGACCACGCACTTCGTCGATTTCCAGCGCGACCAGAGCGTCGCCGACATCCTCCGGGCGATGAACGCCGGCATGCGCTCGGTCGAGCACATCAAGCGGTACACGTCGATCTCGACGGCCAACGACCAGGGCAAGACCTCGGCGGTCAACACGATCGGAACGATCGCCTCGGTGCTCGGGGAGGACAACCTCGGCGAGGTCGGCCACACGACGTTCCGCGCCCCCTTCACCCCGGTCGCGTTCGCGGCGCTGGCCGGGCGGCGCAAGGGGGAGCTCTTCGATCCCGCTCGGGTCACGTCGATCCATCCGTGGCATGTCGCCCACGGGGCGGAGTTCGAGGACGTCGGGCAGTGGAAGCGGCCGTGGTATTACCCGCAGCCGGGGGAGGACATGGACGCCGCGGTGCTGCGCGAATGCCGGGCGGTGCGGGAGTCCGTCGGGTTCCAGGACGCGTCGACGCTCGGCAAGATCGAGATCCGCGGCACCGATGCCGGGAGGTTCCTCGGGCGGATCTACACGAACGGGTTCGCCAAGCTCGGGGTCGGCAAGGCCCGCTATGGGCTCATGTGCACCCCGGACGGGATGATCTTCGACGACGGGGTGACCCTGCGCGTGGCCGAGGACCGGTACTACATGACGACGACGACCGGCGGGGCGGCGAAGGTCCTCGACTGGCTTGAGGAATGGCACCAGACGGAATGGCCCGAGCTCGACGTCGTCTTCACCTCGGTGACGGAGGAATGGGCGACCGTCGCCGTCGCCGGACCGAAGTCGCGGGAGGTCATCGCCCAGGTCGCCCCCGACCTCGACGTGTCCAATGAGGCGTTCGGCTTCATGGAGTTCCGGCACACGACGCTGGCGAACGGGATCCCGGCGCGGATCTGCCGGATCTCGTTCTCCGGTGAGCTCGCGTTCGAGATCAACGTCGAAGCCTTCTACGGGCTGGCCGTGTGGGAGATGGTCGCCGAGGCGGGAGCCGAGTTCGACATCACCCCGTACGGCACGGAGACGATGCACGTGCTGCGCGCGGAGAAGGGGTTCATCATCGTCGGGCAGGACACCGACGGGACCGTCACCCCGGCCGATGCGGGGATGGAGTGGATCGTCTCGAAGGTCAAGGACTTCATCGGCAAACGCTCGTACACCCGCGTCGACACCGCGCGGGAGGACCGCAAGCACCTCGTCGGGGTGCTCCCCGTCGACGGAGAGACCCGGCTGATCGAGGGCGCGCAGCTCGTCGCCGCGGACACCCCGATCACCCCTGAGGACGGCCCGGTGCCGATGATCGGGCACGTCACCTCGTCATATCTGTCCCCGACCCTGGACAGGCCGTTCGGGCTCGCGCTCGTGGAGAACGGTCGCAACCGCCTCGGCGAGATCGTCCGGTCACCGCTCGGTGACACGGTCATCGACGTCGAGATCACCTCACCTGTGTTCTACGATCCGGAAGGAGACCGGCGCGATGGCTGAGACCACCGACACCGTCCTCGATGACCTGCGGGTGTCCCCGGCCGCCCACCTCGCCGAGGCGATGGCTGAGGCGAGCACCGCCGAGGTGGGGCTGCGGGAACGTCCTTTCGCCGTCCAGATCGGCGTGCGCGCAGTGCCGGGGACCGCCTCGGCGCGGGCGATCGGATCCGCGCTGGGGATCACTCTGCCTGAGGCCGTCGGGGAGGTGACCGGGGAGGCGGCCGGGCGGCACACGCTGTGGCTGAGCCCCGACGAATTCCTCACCGTCGACGTCGCGGCCACGCAGCGCCCGGGGGAGACCGACGCCGCCGAGGCCGCGCTCGAGGGACTGCCCGGGCAGGTCGTCGAGCTCTCGGCGAACCGGACGATCCTCGAGCTCACGGGGCCACGGGCCCGGACCGTGCTCGAGAAGAGCTGCCGCGCCGACCTCCACCCGCGGGCGTTTCCTGTCGGGACGGCGATCGTCACGCAGCTCGGGCCGGTGCCCGTCCTCCTCCACCGGTCGGGGGAGGAGGAGTTCCGCGTGCTGCCGCGCTCGAGCTTCGCCGACTTCATGGTGCGGTGGCTGCTCGACGGGATGGCCGAGTTCACCGGGGGCTCCGGGGCTTCCGGAGCGTCTGGGGCCGCTGGGGTCACCGGGGCCGCGAACCACGATCGGAAGGGCTGAGCATGCCGGAATACGTCCTCTCCCTCGAATGCGATGAGCGTCGGGGAATCGTCCACTCACTCACCGGGGCGCTGCTCGAACACGGCGGTGACATCAGGGAGCTCAAGCAGTTCGACGACGCGCTGAGCAGGCGGTTCTTCCTCCGCGTCGAGTTCGAGCTCGAGACTGAGGCGCTCGAGGACCTGCGCAGTGAGATCGAGGCGGTCGCCGGGGACCTCGATGCCTCGTGGAACCTCTGGCCGAAGGGGGAGAAGCGCCGAGTCCTCATCATGGTCTCGAAGTTCGAGCACTGCCTCAACGATCTCCTCTTCCGCGCCCGGATCGGGGAGCTGCCCGTCGAGATCGCCGCGGTCGTGTCGAACCATCCTGACCATCGGGAGCTCGTCGAATGGCATCACGTGCCGTTCTTCCGGATCCCGGTGACCGCGGAGACGAAACCGGAGGCCGAGGCCAAGCTGCTCGACCTCGTCGACCGGTTCGAGATCGACCTCGTCGTCCTCGCCCGGTACATGCAGGTCCTCTCCGACGATCTGGCCCGTGAGCTCACGGGGCGGGCGATCAACATCCACCACTCGTTCCTCCCCTCGTTCAAGGGGGCGAAGCCCTACCACCAGGCGTACGAGCGGGGAGTGAAGACCGTGGGCGCGACCGCCCACTTCGTCAACAGCGAGCTGGATGAGGGGCCGATCATCGCCCAGGCCGTCACCGAGGTCGACCACGCCTTCGGTCCGCAGGATCTCGTCGCCGCCGGCCGCGACACCGAATGCAAGGCACTGTCGAACGCGGTGCGCTGGCACTGCGAGGGCCGGGTGTTCCTCAACGGGAAGCGCACCGTCGTCCTCCGGTAGGGGCGGGGTCGCAGGCGACTGCGGCGCTCAAGCCCGGCGGGCGGAATAGTCTGGCCGCGGCTGCGGTTCGCATGAATGCGCCGGTCGACTCCGGCGGGAGCGCCTCACACGAAAGGTTGAGCATGGCTGAGAACACCATCACGATGTACGGAGCGGAATGGTGCGGCGACTGCCGGCGCACGAAGAAGCAGCTGACCGAACTCGGCATCGACTTCGACTACATCGATCTCGTCGCCGAACCGGAGCGGGCCGACGATGCGAAGGCGATCTCGGGCCGGACGAACATCCCGGTCGTCGTCTACCCGGACGGTTCCCACCAGGTCGAGCCGACCAACCCCGAGGTCGAGACCAAGCTCAAGGACCTCGCCCTGCTCTGAAGTCCGCACTGAGACCGCCACTCAGCGCCGAGACCGACACTTCTGACTGTCCGTCTCGGCGCTAACTGTCCGTCTCGGCAGACGAGGACGAGCTCCCCGGCTCCGCGTCGGCGGCGAGCGCCTCGGCGATGATCTTCGCCTCCCGACGGAGCAGGGCGACGAGGTGCTCGACCCGCTGACCGGTGACGCGATCGGCGATCGAGGCGATCGACAGAGCAGCGCGCGGGCGCTCCCCGCGGACCTTGAGCGCGACTCCCACGGCCCACGACCCCTGCGCGAACAGTCCGGGGTTGTGGACGAAGCCGTCGATGCGGGCCTGGTCGATGATGTCGCGGAGCTGGTCGATGCGGACCTTCGGATACCGCTGCGCGAGGATCTGCTCGTTCGCCGCGAACAGGGCGTCCACCTCGGCGCCGGGAAGCTCCGCCATGATCGCGAGACTGCCGGCTCCGATGCCCAGCGGATGCCGGTCGCCGACGGCGAGGGCGTTGTTGAAGATCTCCCCGAAGCCCTCCTCGCGCCGCGCGCAGATCGAATAGCTGCCGGTGCGCAGGGTGAGGAACGCGGTGTCCTGGGTGATCTCGGCGAGCCGGAGCAGACTCGATTCGGACTCGATGACGAGGGGGTCGACGGACTTCTGCGCGAGCTGCCCGAGGATCTGCGACTGCACGCCGAGGCGGTACCCGCCCTCATCGAGGCGCTCGACATAGCCCATCGCGATGAGCGCCTGGAGCATCCGGTGGACGCTCGCCTTCGGCCGGCCGCTGATCGAGGCGATCTCCGACAGGCTCGCCCCGTTCTTCCCGTCGCTGGCCAGCAGACCGACGAGCCCCAGGAGCGACAGCGCCCGCTGGATGCTCTGCGCCCCGGTGCCCGGCTCGAGGTCGTCGACGGCGTGGGCGACGTTGAACGAGGCGGACCGGCGCAGGATCTTCCCCCGCATCTTCATCCGACCGATGTCCTCGGGATCCACGCCAGTGACCATGATCCGATTATCGCGCGCCGAGGCGGCCCCACCACGGAAGATCCATGATGTGGAACCTCGGCGACGGCAGAGCGGACACTGCTCGCCGTCCTGCCCCGCACCCCTATCGCCGAGGCGGATCGGGGGCTAGTCTCGAACCACTCGACAACCACATGCACCGCTGCATTGGGAGGACCGCCATGACCGCCACCTACACGTTCGACGTGTTCAGCAGCCTCAACTCGCGCGCCACCGTCTCCGAGGAATCCGACTGGGGCGGCTACTGGGGCAAGCAGGGTCCCGAACTCCTCGAGGAGCGCCTCGGCGAGTACTCCGGTGACCAGCGGCTCGTCCTCGGGGCGAACACGTACCGGGCGTTCGCCGCGATGATCGCCGCGGCCGGCGAGGACTCCGAGGTCTTCGACCCGTGGGTGACCGAGATGCGCAACCTCCCGACCACGGTCATCTCGAACACGCTGAGCGAACCGCTCGACTGGCCCGACGCGACATTGGTGCGCGGCGATGCCGTCGAGGTCGTCACCCGGCTCAAGGAGAGCTCCGATGTGCCGCTGCGCTCCCACGGCAGTCTCGCGATGAACCGCGCACTCATGGACGCCGGCCTCGTCGACCGCCTGCAGGTGACGATCTTCCCCGCCCTGACCGGCCGCACCGGAACCGAACCGATCTTCGACGGCGCCGAGGACTTCGACCTCGAACTCCTCTACTGCCGCACCCTCGACGGACGCACCCAGGAGCTCATCTACCGGCCCCACCTGCACTGAGCGTCTCACCTGCACTGGCTGGTTCACCTGCACTGACAGCGGGAGGGCGAGCCGCCTCGGCGCGGTCCTGAACGCTTGTGTCCACCGATCGGGGGACAGCGGTCGTCCACTGCTCGGGCGTTTCGGACGGATCCCGGTGCGCCGAGGATGGAACCATGGCTCACGCAATCACCGCCCGAGACCTCGTCCGGACCTACCGGAGACCCAAGCAGGACCCGTTCAACGCCGTCGACGGGATCGACCTCACGATCGGCGTCGGCGAGTGCTACTGCCTCCTCGGACCCAATGGGGCAGGGAAGTCGACGACGGTCGACATGCTCGACGGGGCCCTGAAGCCGACCTCCGGGGAGATCTCCGTCCTCGGATTCGTCCCCTACGACGCGCCCGCCGCGTTCCGATCCCGCATCGGCGTCGTCCTCCAGGAGGCCACCGACGGCTCCCACTTCACCGTGGCCCAGACCATGGGCCAGCTCGCGCACATCTACCCGCACCCGGCCGATGTCGACGAGCTCATCGCCGCCGTCGGCCTGACCGAGAAGGCGAACGACAAGGTCACCCGCCTCTCCGGTGGGCAGCGCCGCCGCCTCGACGTCGCTCTGGGGCTCGTCGGTCGCCCGGAGATCCTCTTCCTCGACGAGCCGACGACCGGATTCGATCCGGTCTCGAGACGGCAGTTCTGGGACCTCATCCGCAGACTCCACGGCGACGGCACGACGATCGTGCTCACGACGCACTACCTCGACGAGGCGGAGGCGCTCGCCGACCGCATCGGCATCATCAACCACGGAGTGCTCATCGATGAGGGTGCCCCTGACGACATCGGCGGACCGCTCGCCCGAGTGCCCCGCGTGCACTGGGTCGACGAGACCGGCGTCGACCGCGTCGAGCGCACAGCGACCCCGACGGCTCTCGTCGCGTCGCTGACCTCGCCGAACACGGCGGAGATCCCCGGTCTGCGGGTGGTGCGGCCGAGCCTCGAAGACGTCTACGTCGAGCTCATCGGCGGCGCCGACGACGGTGCTGCTGACGCTGTCGACAGCCCTGCGAGCGGCACTGCCGGCACCGCCTCGGCGGCATTTCCCAAACGATCACCCGAGACCACCGAGGCAAGGAGCCGACGATGAACGGACAGCACACCGCCGAGGTCGACCGACCGTCCGCGACCACGATCAGTCCCCAGTGGCGTCCGCCGGTGTTCGCGCTCGGCTGGCAGCGGACGAAGATCGAGATCGCCGTCCTCGCTCAGGACTATCTCTCCCTCTTCCTCGTCCTCTTCTTCCCCGCCCTGCTCATGCTCCTCTTCGGCGCGATCTTCGACGATATGCCGCCGCTGCCCGGCCCCGACGGACAGACTCTGTCCGTGGCCCAGACCTACCTGCCCGGACTCCTCGCCGTCGGCGCCGCGCTCAGCGGCTTCCAGAACCTCACGGGCTACGTCGCCGTCGACCGCTTCAACGGCACCATCCGCCGGCTCTCGGCCACCCCGCTGCCGGAGGTCAGCTACTTCCTCGGCAAGATCGGCATGACCCTCATCCTCGTCATCATCCAGAGCATCCTCCTCCTGCTCGTCGCCACGCTCGTCTTCGATGCGTCACTGCCGACGGACCCGCTGCGCTGGGCCGTCATCGTCGGCGTCATGCTGCTGTCGACGGCGGCCGGGGCCGTGCTCGGGATCGCTCTCGCCTCGGTCGCAAGAACCGAGCAGGCCGGTGCCACCCTCGCCGTCGTCCCGACGATGGTGCTCTCATTCATCTCCGGCGTCTACATGCTGCCGAGCCTCCTGCCGGACTGGCTGCTCGGCATCTCCGCGGTCTTCCCGCTGCGATGGACGGCCGTGGGACTCCAATACGCGTTCCTGCCCGAGTGGGCGTTCGACGCCCCGGAGATGAAGACCGCCGACCCGTGGCTGGGCGTCGGCATCATCGCCGCGTGGTTCGTGCTCGGACTGATCCTCGCGATGAAAACCTTCAAATGGAAGCAGAATGGCTCATAAGCTCAGTGGTATGGACAGCGCAGAGGATCTCCCGGCGCGGGCCGACCTGCACGCCGTGGGCGGTGCCTCGGTCGTCGAGACCTCTGCGCGCTGGTGGCACCTGGCGTTCTATCTCTGCTTCGCGGGCACCGCGGTCTTCTACGCCGTCGTCATCCCCTGGCCTGAGGCGCTGCTGGCGCTCGCCCCCTTGGCCGTCATCGTCGTCGCCTACTCGGTGCTCGTCATTCCCGACTGGCCGCCGCCGAACCGCGGGCGCGCCTATGTCCTCATCGTCATCGTCTGCTTCGTCGTCGCCACGATGCTGACTCCCTACGGCGCCTTCATGTACTTCTTCGCCCTCGGCCACATCTGGATGTTCTCCGGCGGACTGCGCGAAGTGGTCATCGCCTTCATCGTCCTCGCCGCGGGACTCACCGCGGGGATCGGCATCCGCACCGGAGGTCTCGATCCCGTCGATGTCTTCCTCCAAGTGGTGGTCCCGTGCGCGGCGAGCTTCGCCATGGGGCTGTGGATCGATCGGATCATCAGGCAGAGCGAGGACCGTGCCGAGCTGCTGCGGACGCTGCGGCGCACCCAGGACGAGCTCGCCCGCGCCCATCACCTCGCCGGGGCGGCGGCGGAGCGGGAGAGGGTCGCCCGCGACATCCACGACACCCTCGCGCAGGGCTTCACCTCGATCGTCCTCCTCTCCGAAGCCGGACTCGACCAGGTGCGCCGGCCCGCCGAGGCGGAGGCAACCCTGCGCGCGATCCGTCGGGTCGCCCACGACAACCTCGGCGAGGCCCGAGCGCTCGTCCAGTCCGGCCAGCAGCGGTGGGACGACTCCGCGTTCCTCGGGGCGCTCGAGCGCACATGTGCCCGAGCGCAGACGGTGAGCCCCGGCCGGATGGAGGTGCGGGCCGTCATCGACCAGTCCGCGACCGGACTCGACGTCAATGAGAAGATCATGGTCCTCCGCGGCCTCCAGGAGGCACTGGCGAACGTCCTCAAGCACGCCGAGGCCGCCTCGGTGACGGTGACCTTCACCGCTGATGAGGACACAGCGCGCCTGAGCGTCAGCGACGACGGCATCGGCTTCGATCCCGCCGCCGACCGGGGCGCGACCGACGGACACGGCCACTTCGGACTGCCCTCGATGCGGCAGCGCGCCGCCGAGATCGGCGCGGACCTCGCCATCGCCTCCCGGCCCGGGCAGGGCACCCGCCTCGACATCACGGTCGCGCGCACCGGAAGTGAGGACGGACATGCCTGATGTGCGAGTGATCCTCGCCGACGATCATCCGGTCGTGCGCAGCGGCCTCGTCGCGCTGCTGGCCGCGAAGGACGGCATCGACGTCGTCGCCGAGGCGGGTGACGGGCAGGAATGCCTCGCCGCGGTGGCGCGCCTGAGCCCCGACGTCGTGCTCATGGATCTGCGGATGCCCCGCCTCGACGGGGCCGCGGCGACCGCGGCGATCACCTCGGCGCATCCGGCGACGAAGGTCGTCGTCCTCACCACGTACGACGAGGACGCCGACATCGTCCGCGCGGTCGAGGCCGGTGCGGTCGGCTATCTCCTCAAGGACAGCGGTGCCGACCAGATCGTGCGTGCGGTGCGGGCTGCCGCGCGCGGGGAGACGGTGCTCGCGCCGCGGATGGCGACGACCCTGATGAACCATCTGCGCGCGCCGTCCGGGCCGGCGCTGTCACCGCGGGAGATCGAGGTCCTCGGCGGGGTCGGCGAGGGATTGAGCAATGCCGAGATCGGCAGGCGCCTCCACATCACCGAGGCGACGGTGAAGACCCATCTCGTGCGCGCGTTCGCGAAGCTCGGCACGCAGGATCGGACGCGCGCGGTGCTCGAGGCGATGCGGGCTGGGTACCTCCCCGGACCGTAAGGTCGCGGGCGGGGTCGGTGCCGCCCGCCGAGCCTTCCATCCACGATGCGGAACACGATCGCGGAAACGGTCGACCGCCTCGGCGATCGTCGGTCCTAGACTCGAACCGACCGTGACCGGACGATGAAAGGCGGCGCCGTGGCCGAAGCAGTCCTCGATCTGCGCGCAGTGACGTTCCGGCGCGGGGCGACGAAGATCCTCCACGGCATCGACCTGCGGATCGAGCGCGGCGAGCACTGGGTGCTGCTCGGGCCGAACGGGGCAGGGAAGTCGACGATCCTCTCGTTCGCCGGCGCCCAGGTGTTCCCGACCTCGGGGACCGTCGACGTCCTCGGGCAGCGGATGGGCCGGGTCGAGCTCGCGGCCCTGCGCCGGCACATCGGCCACGTCAATCCGCGCCATCCGCTGCGGTCGAACCTGCCCGTCCGCGACGTCGTCCTCACCGGTCTGACCGGGACGATCGAGCGACCTCTGCGCTGGGAGCCGACCGCCTCCGACCTCGCGCGCGCCGCTGCGATGCTCGCCGAGGTGGGGCTGACCTCCCGTGCCGACGCCGGGTGGCAGGTGCTGTCCCAGGGGGAGCGGGGTCGCGCTCTCGTCGCCCGGGCGCTCATCGCCGACCCCGAGCTCCTCCTCTTCGACGAGCCGACCACCGGACTCGATGTCGCCGCCCGCGAGCAGCTGCTCGAGACGATCGATGCCCTGTCGGTGACCTCGCCGGAGCTCACCACGCTGCTCGTCACCCATCATCTTGAGGAGATCCCCGAGACGACCTCGCACGCCGTGCTCATCTCCCGCGGCAGGCTCACGGCCGCTGGACCGATCGACGCGGTGCTCACCACCGAGGCGGTCTCGACGGCGTTCGAGCACCCGATCGCGGTCGGGCACGCCGACGGACGCTGGTCGGCGCGAACGGTGCGGGCGCGAGTGTGACGACGCTCCCTGCCTGACGACGCGGCTCACCTCTCGGCACGACCCGCGGCGATCCGACAAGGGGTCTGGCCAAGCCGGCCGCGGACGGGCAGACTGTGGGCACGGGCATGCTCAGCCCGACACGCAAGGGAAGTGAGGACGCCATGGGACACCACAAGAACAACGACGAACTCCGCGAAGAGCGCTTCGAGCAGGAGCAGCACCGCCAGGATCTGCGCGACGAGGTCTTCGCCGAGACGGACGGCGACGTCGACGACTCGGGTTCGCAGGATGAGCGCCGCAAGGAGGGGCTGCCGGCAGAGGAGTGACTGACGTCCGCCCCGGGGTGGGTCACCTCGGGGCGGGTCACCCCGCAGCGCATTGCGGCCGGCTGCCGCGGCGACCTAGGCTGGACTCATGAAGATGAGCACAGTCTGGAGCGTCGTCGGCGCGGTTCTCGCGATCATCATTGCCTGGTGGCTCGTCAATGCCGTGTTCTCGATCGCCTGGTTCCTCGTCAAAGCCCTCATCGTCGTCGCGGTCGCGACCGTCGTCTACGCCTTCCTCAAGGGCGCATTCCGCGCGAAGGACCGGCAGTAGCCGCACCCCGGCACCCGTGGAGACCATTCGCGCGGCCAGCGTCGTCATCGTCGACGAGCATGCTCGTGTGCTGCTCGTCCAGCGCGGCCGGGATCCCGGCCGCGGAAAATGGTCGGTGCCCGGCGGCAAGTGCGAGGCCGGGGAGACCTTCGCCGAGGCGGCCGCCCGGGAAGCGCGCGAAGAGACCGGTCTCGACGTGCGCGTCGACCGCGAGCTCTGGTCGCTGACGATCCCCGCGGCAGACGGCCGCGAATACGACGTCCACGACTTCGCGGCCACCGTCATCGGCGGCGTTCTTCAGGCCGGTGACGACGCCGCCGACGCCCGCTGGTTCACCAACGCCGAACTCGACGCCCTCGACCTCACCGATGACCTCGCCGGTTATCTGCGTCGGGCGCGGGTCTTCGACCCTAGGTGAGATCGCCGAGGCCGGTGTTCGCTCCGCAGAGGACGACCGCGACCTTCTCGCCGGGTTCCGGCGTGTACCCGCCCGAGCTGTGGACCCCGGCGAGCGCGGTCGCCGCCGCGTGCTCGACGACGAGTCGGTGCTCGGCCCACAGATGACGGCGGGCCGCGATGATGTCCGGATCGCTGACGAGCACCGAGGTGACGAGGTCGGTCTGCGCCGCCGCGAGTGCGAGCGGCGTCGCGCACCGTGCGCCGAGGGAATCGGCGGCGACGGAATCGACGGTGACGTCGACGGGAGCACCGGCCTCGAGCGCGGCATTGAAGGCGCGCGACCCCTGCGGTTCGACCGCAACCGTGCGCACCCCGTGGAACGTCGCCGCCGTCGCGACCCCGGCGAAGAGTCCGCCCCCGCCGACCGAGACGACGACGGTGTCGAGATCGGGCACCTGGGCGAGGATCTCCGTGAACACCGTGCCGGCGCCCGCGGCGATGAGCGGATCGTCGTACGCATGGGACGCCAGCGCTCCCGACGACTCAGCGAACTCCGCGCAGGCCGCGGCCGCCTCGGCGTACTCCGATCCGACGAGCCGGACATCGGCGCCGTAGGACCGCAGCCGGTCGACCTTGACGGCCGGGGCGGTCTCGGGCACGAAGACGGTCGCCCGCACCCCGGCCTCCCGGGCGGCCCACGCGCACGCGAGGCCGGCGTTCCCACCGGAGGCGATCGTCACCCCGGCGGCGGGGAACGAGCCATCGTCGAGGTGGGCACGGATGAAGTTCTGCGCACCGCGGGCCTTGAAGGTCCCCGTGTACTGCATGAACTCGAGCGCGAAGTAGAGCCCGGCGGCCGCGGGGTCGGCGGTCGGCAGCGCCACCCACGTCGCCCCGGTGTCGGTCTCGGCCTCGGGGCGACGGCCGTGCTGCGCGGCGGCCACGGACACCGCGCGCACGCGACCGGTGATCCGCTCGGCGGCCGCTTCGATGTCGGGATAGTCGAGCCGGGTGCGGGTGGGCTCGGTCATGGGCGCCTCCTCGGTGATCGTCACTGACGTGTCTCTCCACCCTAGACGCACGGGATCGAATCGCGGATCGGGCCGGGTGCTGAGGTGGCACGGCTACGGTCGGCCGCCTCGGCGCAGATCACGCTGTGGGCGAGGATCCCGCTGTGGACGATCCCGCGTCAGTGGTGCTTGGGCACGCGCAGCGGGGTGCCCTTCGTCTCCTTGACGAGGCTGACGCCGATGAGCGAGATGACGCAGACGATGGTGAGGTAGATCGCGATCGACAGGGAGTTGCCGGTCCGCGCGAGCAGGGTCTCTGCGATGGTCGGGGCGAACGCGCCGCCGAGGATCGCGCCGAGCGCGTAGCCGATCGACACGCCCGAGTACCTCACCTGGGGCGGGAACATCTCCGCGTACATCGCCGACATCGGGCCGTAGCTCAGACCCATGCCGACGGTGAGGACGAAGATGCCGATGCCGTACATCCAGATGTTCGCAGCGTCGATCATGAGGAACGTCGGGATGAGCCAGAGGATGAGGAGGATGTAGCCGATCTGGAAGGTGCGCACGCGCCCGAGCCGGTCCGACAGCGCCCCGCCCCACATCGTGAAGATCAGCCAGCCGAAGCTCGCGAGCGTCGTCGCCAGCAGCACCGGCGCGCGGTCGAGGCCGACGGTGCCGCCCTCGGCGATGGGGCGTGAGGCGTAGGCGGCGAAGAACGCGATGATCATGTAGCCCACGGCGTTGTTGCCGATGAAGATGATCGCCGAGAGCACGACCTCCTTCGTGTTCTTCCTGAACAGGGTGCCCAGCGGGGCCGAGGATTCGGCGCGGCGCTCGGCGAGTTCGGCGAAGACGGGGCTCTCCTCGACCTGTTTGCGGATGTAGTAGCCGACGAGGACGAGGACGACGGAGAAGAGGAACGGGATCCGCCAGCCGAAGCTCGCGAACTGCTCGGGCGTGAGGACCGTGGTGAGGATCCAGATGACGCCGGTCGCGAGGATCATGCCCACGGGCACGCCGATCTGCGGGTAGGCCCCGAAGATGCCGCGCTTGGCATCGGGGGCGTGCTCGACGGAGAGCAGCGCCGCCCCGCCCCATTCGCCGCCGGCGGAGAATCCCTGGAGGATCCGCAGGAGGGTGAGCAGGATGGGGGCGGCGACGCCGATCGCCGCGTACGTCGGCAGCAGACCGATGAGCGAGGTCGCCGCGCCCATGAGGATGAGTGTGAGGACGAGCATCCGCTTGCGTCCGATCCGGTCACCGAGGTGGCCGGCGATGATCGCGCCGAGCGGGCGGAAGAGGAACGAGATCCCCAGGGACGCCCACGCCATGATCTGGCCGAGCGCCGGATTGTCGGCGGCGAGCGGACCGAAGTACTGCACCGAGAGGATGAGGCCCGCGGCCTGCGCGTAGATGAAGAAGTCGTACCACTCGATGGTGGTGCCGACGAGGGTGCCGGCGAGGACTTTGCGCTCCTCGCGGGTGATCGGCGTCGCCGATGGTGTCGTGGTGGACATGGGTGATCTCTCCGTTGAAATCCGGGGCCCGCAGGTCGCAGGGTCCCTGCCGGTCTCCGGTGAGCGGCGAGGAGGCGACCTTTGGTGACTGTTTGGTCAGTTAATACGGATGATCATAGTCCACCGAGGTGACCCGCACCACCCGCGTTAACCCCGATGACAATTACCGACCGATTGGTTAGTATATGGACTGATCGGTGAGCTCGGACACACATTCCGGGCCAGGTTCGGAAACCATCACGTCCGGGCCGCGTTCGGGTGCGGATCCGGGCGCTGAACAGTCGACAGCGGCGACGGGGCACGAGCGGCCCCGAGCGTCGAGAATGCGGGAGACCCCATGACCGAGACCCTGAGCTCCTTTGCCGCCGGCACCTGGCACACCCCGGCCGACGACGCCGGGGCGCGCGATGTCCGCGATGCGACGAACGGGCAGCTGCTCCACCGCGTGTCCTCCGACGGCATCGACTTCACCGCCGTCGCCGACCATGCGCGCCTCGTCGGCCTCCCCGCCCTGCAGAAGCTGACGTTCCACCAGCGCGGCGTCATCCTCAAGCAGCTCGGCGCATACCTCATGGAGCGCGCGAAGGACTACCACGAGATCTCGTTCACCACGGGCACGACGAAGCGCGACGCGTTCGTCGACATCGAGGGCGGCATCGGCACGCTCTTCACCTACTCGGGCGTCGCACGCCGTCAGATGCCGAACACGACGGTCCTCCTCGACGGCGATGTCGAGCGCCTGTCGAAGAACGGCACCTTCGTCGGCCGCCACATCCTCACCTCCCGTCAGGGCCTGGCGCTGCAGATCAACGCGTTCAACTTCCCCGTGTGGGGCATGCTCGAGAAGTTCGCCCCGATGTTCGTCGCAGGTGTCCCCGTCGTCGTCAAACCCGCGACCGATTCCGCGCACCTCACCCGCGCCGTCGTCGCCGACATCATCGCCTCCGGACTCCTGCCCGAAGGGGCGGTTCAGCTCGTCACCGGCGACATCTCCCCGCTCTTCGACGAGCTCGCCGAACAGGACACGATCGCGTTCACCGGCTCGGCCGGCACCGCCCGTCGCCTCGCGTCGCTGAACTGCGTCACCGAGCGCGGCACCCGCTTCTTCGCCGAGGCGGACTCGCTCAACTTCTCCCTGCTCGGTCCCGATGCCGCTCCCGGCACCCCGGAGTTCGATCTCTTCGTCGACGGCGTCGTCGCCGAGATGACCGTCAAGGCCGGGCAGAAGTGCACCGCGATCCGCCGCACCTTCGTTCCCGCCGAGCACGCCGAGGCGGTCGGGGAGGCCCTGACGGCGAAGCTCGCCACCGTCACCGCGGGCGATCCGCGGGAGAGGTCGACGAAGCTCGGCCCCGTCATCTCCGACAAGCAGCGCGGTGACGTCCTCGACGCCGTCGATGAGATCGTCGCCGGCGGCGCCCACCTCCTCACCGGCGGCCGCGAGGCCTCCGATGCCCTCGCCGCCGAGCTCGGCGGATCGTTCATCGCCCCGACCGTCCTCCAGGCCGACGACTCCTGGGTCGACGCCGTCCACGACATCGAGGCCTTCGGTCCGGTGACGACGCTCATCACGTACTCGACCCTCGCCGAGGCGGTCGACCTCGCCGCGCGCGGGCGCGGGTCCCTCGTCGGTTCGGTCGTCACCCACGATCCCGCGTTCGCCGCGGAGTTCGTGCGCGCCGTCGCGCCGTGGCATGGTCGCATCCTCGTCCTCGACCGCGATGACGCCGAGGAGTCGACGGGACACGGGTCCCCGCTGCCCACCCTCGTCCACGGCGGGCCCGGCCGCGCCGGCGGCGGCGAGGAGATGGGCGGTCTGCGCGGCGTCACGCACTTCATGCAGCGCACCGCCGTCCAGGCCTCCCCGGACATGCTCACCGCGATCGGCGGGGAGTGGGTGACGGGAGCGGAGCGCCGCCTCGGCGACCATCCGTTCACGAAGTCGCTGGCGGACCTGCGCATCGGCGACGCCCTCGAATCGGAGTGGCGGGAGGTCACGCTCGAGGACATCGCGCACTTCGCGGAGTTCACCGGGGACACCTTCTACGCGCACACCGACGAGGAGGCCGCAGCGGCCAACCCGTTCTTCCCGGGTCGCGTCGCCCACGGCTACCTCATCGTCTCCTTCGCCGCCGGCCTCTTCGTCCAGCCGGATCCCGGCCCGGTGCTCGCGAACTACGGACTCGAGGGCCTGCGCTTCGTCACCCCCGTCTCCCCAGGTGACAAGCTCAAGGTGACGCTCACGGCCAAGCGCATCACCCCGCGCGAGACCGACGAATACGGTGAGGTCCGCTGGGACGCCGAGGTCGTCAACCAGGACAACGAGCCCGTCGCGAACTACGACGTCCTCACCCTCGTCGCGAAGGAGTGAGGGCAGGCGCGGGTGCTCAGGCCCGCGCTTCGTCCTCGGCGGGGACCTCGGGATTGCGGATGCCGGCCAGGGACACGAGCCCGCCGGCGATGAGGAGGACCGCCACGAAGACGGCCGCGCGGTGGAAGCCGGTGAGATCGATGGCCCCGCCGACGATGACGCCGACGATGGCGATGGTGATGAGGCCGGCCACGCGCGAGATCGCATTGTTCACGGCACTGGCGATGCCGCTGCGCTCCTCCGGGATCGCCCCGAGGACTGTCGAGGTCAGCGGGGAGACGGTGGCGGCGAGTCCGAGGCCGAAGACGATCATCGCCGGCAGCACCTGCCACCAGTAGTTGAAGTCCTCGCGGACGAGGAGCAGCATGAGCGACCCGACGCCCATGAGGATCGGACCGAGCGCCATGAACAGGCGCGGACCGAAGCGTCCGGCCAGGCGGCCGCTCGTGGAGCTGAAGAGGATCATCATGATCGTCGTCGGCAGGCTCGCGAGACCGGCGGCCGTGGCCGTCAGCCCGGCCTCCTCCTGGAGGTAGATGGCGACGACGAAGCCGTTGAGCGACAGGGCTCCGTACATGAGCGTCGTCGTGATGTTGCCGACCCAGAAGTTCCTGGCTCGGAAGAGATCGAGCGGCAGGATCGGATCGGTCACCCGCCGTTGGCGCAGCAGGAACAAAAGGAAGAGGGCGGCCCCGCCGAGGAGGGTGATCGGAATGAGCGGATTGCCCCACCCCAGCCGGGGCTGTTCGATGAGGCCGAAGACGAGGCCGCCGAGTCCGAGGATGGAGAGGATCGCCCCGAGGATGTCGATGCGGGCGTCCGGGCGGTGGGGCGGATCGGGCACCTTGCGCAGCAGCCACAGCGTGATGGCGATCGGGACGACGTTGATGAGGAACGCGAACCGCCAGCTCGCGAAGTCGACGAGGACACCGCCGATGAGCGGGCCGACGATCATCGCGCCGGTGGTCAGCGCGGTCCACGTGCCGATGGCCTTCGCGCGGGCAGCACCGGAGAAGTGGGCGCTGATGAGTGCGAGCGAGCTCGGCACGAGGAAGGCCCCGGCGGCACCCTGGAGCATCCGTGCGATGATGAGGATGAGCGGGTCGGGGGCGAGCGTGATGATCACCGAGGCGATGCCGAACCCGATGAGGCCGATGACCATCACCCGGCTGCGCCCGTAGGCGTCGCTGATGGAGCCGGCGACGAGCATGATGGCCCCGAGCGTGATGAAGTAGCCGTCGACGACCCACTGCTGGGTGACGAGCCCGCCGCCGAGTTCACGGTCGATCGCGGGCAGGGCGACGTTGACGATCGTGCCGTCGAGGAACGCCACGAACGAGGCGAGCACGGCGATCCACAGGATGCGAGAAGTCACCCTGTCAGAGTACGCCCTGAGGCAAGGCTGTTTGAGTTCTGTCGTGGCGCGTGACGTGGTGCGACTCGCACCCCGGACTTCAGGTCGCAGAGTGTCGATTTTTCTGCCCGCCATCGACACTCTGCGACCTGAAGACGGCGGATTCGCGGCTGCCTCACTTCGGGGGCGGGGCCTCCAGGCCGGTGAACGCCATCGCCGTCACTGCCTCGGCGATGGTCTCGGGGTCCACGGGGTAGCCGGGGCGGTACCACTCGGTGATCGAGTTGACCATGCCGAAGAGCAGGCGGGTGACGAGGCCGGGCGGGAAGTCCGCGCGGATGCCGCCCTCGGCGATCGCCTCGGCGACCAGCGCCCGGATCTTGTCGTCGATGCCGCGCCGCTGTTCGAGGGCTTCGCGTTCGACCTCGGAGTTGCCGCGCACCCGCAGGAGGAGGGTGACGGAGTGGTGGTATTCGATGAGAATGAGGACGCTGGCGTGGACGGCGAGCCGCAAGCGCTCGAGGGCGTCGGTGTCGGTGCGCCGGCTCTCGGTCTCGACCGCCGAGTCGAGGGCGCTGATGCCGCGGTTGATCGCCAGCCGCAGCAGCTCCTCCTTCGACTTCACATGGTGGTAGATCGCCGACTTCGTGATCCCGAGCTCGCGGGCCACGGTGTCCATCGACGTCCCGTCGTAGCCGCGGAGGACGAACACCTCGGTGGCCTTGTTGATGAGCGTCTCCCGGTCGTAGCCGGGACGGCCACGGCGCGGACGCGACTGTGTGGCCGCCTCGGCGACGATGCCACCGGCACCAGCCCCGCCAGCGGCACTCCCACCGGCACCAGCCCCGCCGGCGGCCTCATCGACAGGACCCCTGCGGGCAGCCGGAGGCACGACGGCCTCCTCAGCCGAGGTCGGCTGAGTCTGTGCAGGTGACGGGCTCTTGGACATGCGCACCAGTCTAATCAGCGAGGCGAGGCCGCTGCCGCGACACGGGTCACATCCGCCTCAGCGGATGTTCTCGCGGCGGTCGATGATGCGCTTGAGCTTGCCGACCGAGCGCGGCAGTGACCCGGGATCCTTGACGTCGACGGTCGAGGAGACGCCGAGGCGCTCCTTGATCCGCCGCGCCACGCGGCTGCCGAGCCCCTCACGTTGGGTCGCGTCGACGCCCTCGCGGCACTCGACCTCGACGGTCACCTCGTCCATCCGGCCCGGGCGGGTGAGGACGAGCTGGAAGTGCGGGCTGAGGTGCTCGAACTCGAAGAGCACGGACTCGACGTTGGCGGGGTAGACGTTGACGCCGCGGATGATGATGAGGTCGTCGGAGCGGCCGGTGATGCGGGAGATGCGGCGGAAGTTCGGGTGGGCGGTGCCCGGCAGCAGGCTCGCGAGATCGTGCGTGCGGTAGCGGATGATCGGCAGCGCCTCCTTCGTCAGGGAGGTGAAGACGAGTTCGCCCTCCTCGCCGTCGGGCAGCACCTCGCCGGTGAAGGGGTCGACGATCTCGGGGTAGAAGTGGTCCTCCCAGATCGTCGGGCCGTCCTTGGTCACCGCGGATTCGCAGGCGACGCCGGGGCCCATGACCTCGGAGAGGCCGTAGATGTCGACGGCGTCGATGTCGAAGGACTTCTCGATCTCGCGGCGCATCTCGTCCGTCCACGGTTCGGCGCCGCAGATCGCGACCTTGAGGCTCGTCGAGGTCGGGTCGATGCCCTGCCGGTGGAATTCGTCGAGGATCGTGAGCAGGTAGGTCGGGGTGGCGGTGATGATGTCGGGCTGGAAGTCCTGGATGAGCTGGACCTGGCGCTCGGTCTGTCCGCCGGAGATGGGGACGACGGTGAAGCCGTGGCGTTCGGCCCCGTGGACGCCGAGTCCGCCGGTGAAGAGTCCGTATCCGTACGCGTTGTGGAGCATCTGGCCGGGGCGTCCGCCGGCGCCGATGATCGAGCGGCGGATGAGGTCGCTCCACACGTCGAGGTCGTTCTGCGTGTATCCGACGACGGTCGGCAGTCCGGTGGTGCCCGAGGAGGCGTGGATGCGGGCGACGTTGTCGCGGGGGACGGCGAAGAGCCCGAACGGGTAGTTCTCCCGCAGGTCCTGCTTGCTCGTGAACGGCAGCTTCGCGATGTCGTCGAGACTGGTGATGTCCGCGGGAGTGATGCCGAGCTCGTCGAAGGCCTTCCGGTAGAAGGGGACCTTCTCGTAGACGGTGGACACCGTGGTCGTGAGGGTGGCCAGCTGATGAGCGCGCAGCTCATCGAGGCTCATCGTCTCACCGGCGTCGCTGGCGGTGGCGGTCATCGTGGTCTCCTGGCGGGTGTGTCGAATGGCGTGTGGATGTCCTGGAGCGCCGAGGTGGCGGCGCGTCGCGGGCGGCACCGGGTGAGCGCGGTCCGCGGGGTGAGGGTCAGGGGGCGGCGTCGGGCTTCGGGGCAGGAAGGGTGCGGGAGCGGCCGCGGTAGACGGCGATCGTCTCGTCGCCGCGCTTGACCTCGACGTCGTAGATGCCGGAGCGGCCCTGCCGGACGACCTCGCGGCCGTGGGCGACGAGTTCGTCGCCGACGCGGGTGGGCTTGAGGAAGGTGATGTCTCCGCCCGAGGCGACGGTGACCGATCCGGGGTAGTTGCAGGCCATCGCGAACGTCGTGTCGGCGAAGAGGAAGATGTAGCCGCCATGGGTGATCTCGTGCCCGTTGGCCATGATGTCGGTGACCGTCATCGAGCACTGCGCCCATCCGGGTCCGTGATCGTCGAGAGTGATCCCGAGGTGCTGGGAGGCGCGATCGTTGGCGTACATCGCCGCCGCTCCCGTGTGCGCTTCATTGCCGATGCCGGGCGCGGTGCGCTCGGGTGAGCCGGCTGTGCTCGCCGAGGCAGCCGGAGCCGGGGGAGCGGCCGTGTTGGTGCGGGCGGTGTTCGTCGCGTCGATGTCGGCATGTGCCATGTCGGGCTCCTCCTCGAGTCGCTGCGCTGCGAGGCGCGGGCAGGGTCGCCGTCTCAGAGGTGCCGCACGGCGGCATGAGAATAAACGACCATCTGGTCAATAAATATCGTTGTGATCGGCGTCTCTGTCAAGTCAGCGAGGAGGTGGCTGCACCCCGAGTATCGCTGACGGACGACGCTGTCACTGGTTCGCGACGGAGCTCTGCTGCTGAGACCCCGATGCCTGAGAACTCTGCTTCTCGAATGAGCTCGGCAGCGGGAACTTCTCCGAGAGGAACCAGTGCATGATCTCATCGAGGTGCTCCTGGGCCTCAGGGGTGGAATCCGTGTCATTGAGGCAGAGGACATCGAGGTTTCTCCGCCGCAGCAGTCGACGCATGTAGAGCTCGGCGTCGGGCCGCGAGATGTCCATGTAAGCGTAGCGAATGGGCGAATCGATCGCCTTGCCCCGTGCGTAGGCGTGGAAGTGATAGAGCGCCGAGGAGATCGAGTAGTCATCGGGATGCCGGAACTTCGACTGGGCGACATGGTCGAACAGCTGTTGATACTCGGCTTCGAAGTCGGACATCACCGACTTCAGCTGCGGGTGGGGTGTGTGCTTGAACTTGTTGCCGACCCGCCGACCGTGCTCGTTGAGCATGAAGTCACGCCCGTGTTTGGCCGCCGACAGCACCGGCATGTCCCGTGCGCTCGCCTCGGAGAGGTCGAGTGGGGCCGTCGACGGGAAGAAGCGGGACAGTCCGTTGCCGGTGAAGAAGAGCTCTGGGCTGGTGGGGCGCATGAAGAACAGGTCGTCATTCATGTAGATGTACTTCTCGCTCAGCCCCGGAATGTGGTGCATCTGCGATTCGATCGCGTGCGAATTGAAGACCGGGAGGTTGCCCTGGTCGGAGAAGATGTCCTTGTGGTCGATGACCGTGATCTTGGGGTGATCGGTGTCGAGCCAGTCAGGGACCTGGGCGTCGGTGATGAGATAGATGTGGTTGACCCAGCTCGCGTAGGCCTCGACCGACCGCAGTGAGTAGAGAAGCTCCTGCCGATCGGCGAAGCGCGATTCCGAGACCGCCGTCTCGTTGATCTGTCCCTCGCTGAGGTCGCCTTGGGCGCGCAGCTTCTTCGCTCGCCATTCGGGGTCGGAGCCGTCGACCCAGGTGTAGACGAGATCGACGGGGTCCGGAACGCCGTAGAGATCGGGGGCATCCGGCAGGATCGTGTGGTTGTCGTTGGCCAGGGACGCAGCCCAGACCTCGGGAGTGAAGTATTCGACGAGGGTGCGCGGCTGCTTCGCCACTCGGTGCAGGGTCCCCGGAATGTGCGTCGACCCGTCCACGCGTCGGCGTCGGGGCCCGAGGTCGGTCCATGCTTCGACGATGACGCCTTCGAATCCGGTGCTCAGCACGCGTCCGTTCGGCGCGACGACGCGGCGGTGGAGAATCATCGTCGCCACGGCGAAGGGGTCGCGGCGCTGTTTGCGCGGACTCGCCGACGCCCACGAATAGTATCGGCGGTACTGCGTCCAGCCCTCCGATGCCCGCAGCGAGGTGAGCGCCTCGAGTGCGTGCCGGGTCTGTGACTGCGGAATGACCAACCGCGCGCGATCCCGCGCGCGCCGCGGAAGCTCGACGAAGTCGACGCCGGCCGCTCTGAAGGCCGATCGCACGGCATCGAGGTTGCGCTGCTGAGCGGCGACGCTGTTGTGGACTTCGGTGGCGACGACCTGTGGTTGATGCGCCAGACTCGGCCGGAGCGTGGTGCGGATCCGCTGCTGCCAGTCCTTCTCGCCGTGACGGACCTCCGACAACCACAGCTTCTGGTCATTGCTGAGGAGATCGATCGCCTTCCTGCGAGTCCGCCGAGCGAGGATTCTCATCGCTTTACGACGACTGTTCACTGGCAGTACCTCCGCAGGTCATTGTCACGTCACTTTCAATTTAATGCGAAGTCATCTTTGCACCGCGGATTGACACGGGCAAATCAGATGTAGTGGATCACAGGAATAGTCGGAGTCAGAGCTGTAGTCCGACAGGAAGGGCCGGAAAGCAGCAATACTTGCCGACTGCTGGCGGCTGCCCATGCTCCCCGAGGTGGATCCCGCTCGATATTCGGCACGGAATCGAGCGGGATCCACCTCGGCGGGCATCCTGGGCGCAGGGTGCCCTATTGCGTGCGGGCGTGGGGTATGCCACACTGGTGGAGAACTTTACAGAACAAATGGTCAGTAAATGGTCCGATGGAGTGGTCATGACAACTGAAGCACAGCTCGAGGCGCAGTTCGCCGACACGATCGAAGCCAAGGATCGCATCGAACCGCGCGACTGGATGCCCGAGGCCTACCGCAAGACGCTCATCCGGCAGGTCGCGCAGCACGCGCACTCGGAGATCATCGGCATGCAGCCCGAGGGCAACTGGATCACCCGCGCCCCCTCGCTGCGCCGCAAGGCGATCCTGCTGGCCAAGGTCCAGGACGAAGCCGGCCACGGCCTCTACCTCTACTCCGCCGCCGAGACCCTCGGCGCCAGCCGCAACGAGCTCACCGAGAAGCTCATCGCCGGCAAGCAGAAGTACTCGTCGATCTTCAACTACCCGACCCTGTCGTACACCGATGTCGGCACGATCGGCTGGCTCGTCGACGGCGCCGCGATCTGCAACCAGGTGCCCCTGTGCCGGACCTCCTTCGGCCCCTACGGTCGCGCGATGATCCGCGTGTGCAAGGAGGAGTCCTTCCACCAGCGCCAGGGCTACGAGCTGCTCATGACGATGATGCGCGGCACCGACGAGCAGCGGGAGATGGTCCAGGAATCTGTCAACCGCTTCTGGTGGCCGGCGCTGATGATGTTCGGACCTCCCGACGACGACTCCCCGAACACCGCGCAGTCGATGGAGTGGGGCATCAAGACCCACACGAACGACGAGCTGCGCCAGAAGTTCGTCGACATGTCGATCCCGCAGGCCGAGGCCCTCGGCGTGACGTTCCCCGACGAGAACCTCAAGTGGAACGAGGAGCGCGGCCACTACGACTTCTCGACGCCGGACTGGGACGAGTTCTGGTCCGTCGTCAAGGGCAACGGTCCCTGCAACGACCAGCGCATCGCCCACCGCAAGCGCGCGTGGGACGAGGGCAAGTGGGTCCGCGACGCCGCGCTCGCCTTCGCTGAGCAGTCCGCCGAGGCGACCGCCGCCTCAGCCCCGTCCGGCACTGAGACCCCCGCCGCCGGCACGATGACCGAGGAGACCGCGAAATGACCGACACCACCTCGGCGAACACCCCCAGCGCCCGCGGAGAATGGCCCCTCTACGAGGTCTTCGTCCGCGGCAAGCGCGGCCTCAACCACGTCCACGTCGGCTCCCTCCACGCCCCCGACGACCAGCTCGCGCTCCGCCATGCCCGCGACGTCTACACCCGCCGCAACGAAGGCGTGAGCATCTGGGTCGTGCGCTCGGCCGACATCACCGCGTCGAGCCCCGACGAGAAGGACCCGATGTTCGCCCCCAGCGGCGACAAGGTCTACCGTCACCCGACCTTCTACGACATCCCCGACGATGTCCCGCACATGTGAGTGACGAGCAGATGACGAACGAACCCAACGCCCCCAAGGTCCACGTCGAACACGACGAGGCCGGCACCACCGTCGACCACGACTCGCACGAGAGCGCTTACTCCGGCCTGCTCGTCAACGACGCCCACTGGGCCTTCGGCACCGACTTCGAGGACCCGCTGGCCGGCGTCGACACGACCGTGCCCGAGGGCGTCGACCCGGCCGCGCTCGCCGCGTACTGCCTCATGCTCGGCGACGACGCCCTCGTCTTCTCCCAGCGCATCTCCGAGTGGTGCTCGAACGCCCCCGACCTCGAGGAGGACATCGCGCTCGCGAACATCTCCCTCGACCTCCTCGGTCAGGCCCGTCTCCTCCTCGCCCGCGCCGCCGCTGCCGACCCGAGCCTCGTGCCCGCGCTCCCGGCCTCCTCGCCGGTGCCCGACGAGGACCGACTCGCCTACTTCCGCGACGACATGGCCTTCCGCAACGTCCGGCTCGCGGAGGTGCCCAACGGTGACTTCGCCGAGGCGGTCGCGAAGATCCTCATCTACTCGACCTGGCGCCTGGCGATCTTCGAGCGCCTGACGGACAGCCGCGACTCCGTGCTCGCGGCGATCGCGGCCAAGGGCGTCAAGGAGATGTCCTACCACCGCGACTTCTCCGCCCGCTGGGTCCTCACCCTGGCCCGCGGCACCGAGGAGTCCCGGACCCGGCTGCTGGCCGCCCTCTCCGGCCTCTGGCCGCTGTGGGCCGAGCTCTTCGAGACGCACCCGACCGAAGCGGCCGTCGCCGCGGCCGGCATCGGCGTCGACCCCGCCGCGGTCGAGGACGAGGCCGGGGTCATCCTCGACCAGGTCTTCGCCGCCGCCGGCATCGACCGTCCCGACCGCGGGGCGCTCGCCGGCGTGCGCGGCAAGAAGGGCCGCGACGGCCTCCACACCGAGGCGCTCTCGCGCATGCTCGCCGAGATGCAGGTCGTCGCTCGCGCCCACCCGGAGGGGCAGTGGTGACCGCGATGCCCCTGACCCCGCTCACCGACGGCGCCGAGGCGGTCGACCGCGCCCGTGCCGCCGCCGCTCGCGTCACCGACCCGGAGATGCCGATGCTCACGCTCGTCGACCTCGGCGTGCTCCGGGACGTCACCGTCGAGGACGATCACGTCGTCGCGACGATCACCCCGACCTACTCGGGCTGCCCGGCGATGGCGACGATGCGCGATGACCTCCAGCGCGAACTCCAGGACGCCGGCTTCCCCGATGCGGAGATCCGCGTCTCGCTCACCCCTGCATGGTCGAGCGACTGGATCACCGAGGAGGGACGGGCCGCCCTCGCCGGTGCCGGGATCTCCCCGCCCGGGCAGGCTCCCCGTCGCCAGGGTCCGGTCGCCCTCACCCTCATGCCGACCCGCCGCGCCATCGTCTGCACCCTGTGCGGATCCGACGATGTGGCACTGACCTCGGAGTTCGGGCCCACCGCGTGCAAGGCGATGTACCAGTGCCGCACCTGCCTCGAACCCTTCGAACACGTCAAGGAGATCTGAGATGACCGACACGCTCGGTGCGAACGCGCCGACCTCCGCCGCCTCTCAGTCCGGTGACCGCACGGGCTTCCATCCGCTCACGGTCGCCTCCGTCGACCACCTCACCGAGGACTCCGCGGCCGTGACCTTCGACGTGCCCGCCGACCTCGCCGATCTCTTCGACTTCGCCGCCGGCCAGTCGCTCACCCTGCGCCGGATCATCGACGGCGTCGAACACCGCCGCACGTACTCGATCTGCGCCCCGGCGGGCACCGCCCCGCGCATCGGCGTGCGCGAGATCCCCGACGGACTCTTCTCCCGGTGGCTCGTGCGCGACGTCCGCCCCGGTGAGACGATCGACGTCCAACCGCCCAGCGGCAGCTTCCAGGCCGATCCCAGCCTCGGCGGGAAGCACCTGTGCATCGCCGCCGGCTCCGGGATCACCCCGATGCTCTCGATCGCCACGACCGTGCTGGCGAACCCCGAGGCGTCGGTGACCCTGCTCTACGGCAACCGGTCGACGAACACCGTGATGTTCGCCGAGGAGCTCGCCGACCTCAAGGACGCGCGCAACCAGCAGCTCGACCTCGTCCACGTCCTCTCCCGCGAACCCCGCGAGGTCGACCTCTTCTCCGGCCGCCTCGACGCCGACAAGCTGCGGCAGCTGCTGACCATGCTCGTGCCCATCGACGACGTCGACCACGTGTGGCTGTGCGGGCCCTTCGGCATGCTCAGCGACTCCCGTGCTGTCCTCGATGAACTCGGGGTGCCGAAGGAGAAGGTCCACTTCGAGCTCTTCTACGTCGACGAGCCCCCACCCGAGGTCGTCCACGCCGACAAGGTCCTCGAGGGGGCGACCTCCGAGGTCACGGTCATCCTCGACGGACGACGGACCACCTCGGCGATGTCGCAGGGCAAGACGATCCTCGACTCCGCACAGGAATCGCGGTCGGACCTGCCGTTCGCATGCAAGGGCGGCGTGTGCGGAACCTGCCGGGCCAAGGTGTGCGCCGGTGAGGTCGACATGGTCCGCAACTACGCCCTCGAGGACGCCGAGGTGGCCGCGAACTTCGTGCTCACCTGCCAGACGTTCCCCGTCAGCGACGACGTCACCATCGACTTCGACTCCTGAGCCCGATTCCGCAGAGTGACCCGTCCGGACGTCCGGACGGGCACCGCGCTACGATCATCACGTCTGACCCGAGAATAAGGAGCACCATGCCTGAGGCTTTCATCCTTGACGGACTGCGCACCCCCATCGGCCGCTACGGCGGAGTGCTCGCTGATCAGCGGCCCGACGATCTCCTCGCCACGACGCTCAAGGCCGTCGTCGACCGCACCGGGATCGACCCGGCGGACATCGACGAGGTGATCATGGGGGCCGCGAACCAGGCCGGTGAGGACAACCGCAACGTCGCCCGCATGGCCGTGCTGCTCGCCGGACTGCCCGTCTCCGTGCCCGGCTTCACCGTCAACCGCCTCTGCGCCTCGGGCCTGACCTCGATCATCCAGGGGCGGGCGATGATCGCCGCCGGCGATGCCGACGTCGTCGTGGCCGGCGGTGTCGAATCGATGACCCGCGCCCCGTGGGTGACCGAGAAGCCCTCGCGGGCCTGGGCGAAGCCCGGCAAGACCTTCGACACGTCGATCGGCTGGCGCTTCCCCAACCCGCAGTTCGACGCGGACACGACGCTGTCGATGCCGGAGACGGCCGAACGCGTCGCACAGCGCTGGAACCTCACCCGCGAAGAGCTCGACGCCTTCGCCTACGCCTCCCACCAGAAGGCGCTCGCGGCACAGGCTGCGGGGAAGTTCGACCCGGAGATCATGCCCGTAGGCGACGTCACCGCCGATGAGGGCCCGCGCGCCGACACGACCCCGGAGAAGCTCGCGAAGCTGCGCACCCTGCACGGCCCCGACAGCGTCATCACCGCCGGCAACTCGTCGTCGCTCAACGACGGTGCGGCCGTGACGATCCTCGTCTCCGACCGCTACGCGGAGAAGCACGGCCTCGACCCGCGCGCCCGCGTCGTCGCCGGCGCCAGCGCCGGAGTGCCGCCGGAGATCATGGGCATCGGTCCCGTGCCCGCCTCGGAGAAGGCGCTTGCGCGCGTCGGCTGGAGCGTCGACGACCTCGACGCCGTCGAGCTCAACGAGGCCTTCGCCTCCCAGTCGCTCGCCTGCATCCGCGACCTCCACCTCAACCCGGAGATCGTCAACGAGTTCGGCGGGGCGATCGCGCTCGGCCACCCGCTCGGCGCCTCGGGCACCCGCATCACCCTCACCCTCCTCAACCGCCTCGAGCAGGGCGAGGAGAAGCGCGGACTCGCGACGATGTGCGTGGGCGTCGGGCAGGGCTCGGCCGTCCTCCTGGAACGCGCATGAGCGAGACGACCGGCGCGGGCGCAGGGTCCACGGCGCACCCTGGCGAAGGGTCCGCGGCGCACACGGGCGCAGAGTCCGCCGCGGGCGGGGACTCTCCGCTGCTCATCGAGCGCGGGGAGAACCGGATGATCGTCCGGCTCAACCGCCCCGAGGTGAAGAACGCCATCGACCTGACGATGGTCGAGGCCCTCCACGAGGTGTGCGCCGAGCTCGAAGCACACCCGCAGGTCGCGATCCTCACCGGCACCGGCGGGACGTTCGCCGCCGGGGCCGACATCGGACAGCTGCGCGAACGCCGCCGCGACGACGCCCTGGCCGGGATCAACTCGAAGATCTTCAGCCGCATCCTCGACCTGCCGATGCCCGTCATCGCGCTCGTCGACGGCTACGCCCTCGGCGGCGGGGCCGAACTCGCGTTCGCCGCCGACTTCCGCATCGGCACCCCGAGCACGAAGATCGGCAACCCCGAACCCGGCCTCGGCATCCTCGCCGCCGCCGGTGCCGCCTGGCGCCTGCGGGAGCTCGTCGGGGAGCCGCGGGCCAAGGAGATCCTCCTCGCCGGACGCACCCTCAACGCCGATGAGGCCAGGGCCATCGGTCTCCTCAACGACGTCGTCGACCCCGATGAGCTCGAGGTCGCCGGGGAGGCGCTCGCCGAGCGGATCGCGAGCTTCGCGCCCCTGGCCGTGCGGCTGACGAAGTCGGCGTTCCACGCCCCCCGTGAGGCCCACCCCCTCATCGACAACATCGCCCAGGCGGTGCTGTTCGAAACCGACGAGAAGTACGCGCGGATGGATGCGTTCCTCGCCCGCCGCGACGCGAAGAAGCAGGCGAAGAGAGAGGCTGCAGACGAGTGAGCGACGAGACGACGACCCCCGCCGGACCCGGAACCGCAGTCGCTGGGACCGTGCCGGCGACCGCCTCGGCGAATGACCGCGCCCAGGTGCCCGACACTGTCGGCGTCTACGGCGGAGGACGGATGGGGGCGGGCATCGCTCACGCCTTCGCCACCGCCGGGGCCCGCGTCATCGTCATCGAGAGCACCGAGGACACCGCGGCCGCGGCCCGTGAGCGCGTCGACGCCTCGATCGCGAAGTCCGAGGCCAAGGGCATCGCCGTGCCCGGCCGGGTCGACGTCGTCCGCGACCCGACCCTCCTCGACGAGGCGCTCCTCGTCGTCGAGGCCGTGCCCGAGGACGCCGAGCTCAAGCGCACGATCCTCGCCGCGATCGCGAGGTACGCCCCGGCGGCGAGCATCGGCACGAACACGAGCGCTCTGTCGATCGACGAGCTCGCCTCCGCCCTGCCGCGCCCGCAGGCGCTCATCGGCCTCCACTTCTTCAATCCCGTGCCCGTGTCCGACCTCGTCGAGATCGTCGTCGGCTCCCAGACCTCACCCGAACTCGTCGCCGCGGCGACGAACTGGGTCGCGGCCCTCGGGAAGACCCCGATCACGGTGACCGACTCGCCCGGGTTCGCCTCCTCCCGCCTCGGCGTGGCACTCGCCCTCGAGGCGATCCGCATGGTCGAGGAGGGTGTCGCGAGCGCCGCCGACATCGACACCGCGATGACGCTGGGCTACCGGCATCCGGCGGGCCCGCTGAAGACGACGGACATCGTCGGCCTCGACGTGCGCCTCGGCATCGCCGAGCACCTCGAACGCGAACTCGGACCCCGCTTCGCCCCGCCCCAGCTGCTGCGCGACAAGGTCGCGGCCGGGGAGCTCGGACGCAAGACCGGCAAGGGCTTCTACGAATGGTGACCTGGAGGAACAGCCGATGACCGAGATCAGACTCAATGTCCGCGGACCGCTCGCCGAGATCGTCCTCGACGGACCCGACTCCCGCAATGCGCTGAGCGCCGACAACCTCGGTGAGCTGGCCGCAGCCGTCGGCAAGGTCGCCGAGGCGACGCCGGGCATGCGCGCCCTGCTGCTGCGCGGGGAGGGGAAGGTCTTCTCCTCCGGACGCGACATCTCCGCCGTCGACGTCGCCACCGACGATGCGTATGCGTTCCTCGAGGAGTCGTTCACCCCGGTGTTCCGCGCGATCCGCCGCCTGCCGATCCCCGTCGTGGCGCAGGTCCAGGGGGCCGCGCTCGGGCTCGGCTTCGGCATCGCCGCGGCCGCCGACATCATCTACGCTGCCGATGATGCGAAGTTCGGCTCGCCGTTCGCCGCGATCGGCGCGATGCTCGACTCCGGCGCCCACCACGTGTTCCTCGACCGCGTCGGCTACCACCGGACCATGGATCTCATCGTCACCGGTGACTTCATGACCGGCGCCGAGGCGGCCGCCACGGGGATCGTCTCCCGTGCGGTGCCCGCGGCCGAGCTCAGTGACTTCGTCGCTGAGAAGCTTCAGCGCATCGTCGCCGGACCCGCCGAGGCGTATGCGATGGAGAAGAGCTTCGTGCAGAAGCTCGTCGACGACCGCCCGCGCATCGCCGAGGTGCTCGAGGCCGAGGCGAAGCTGCAGGAAGCGGCCCGGCAGACACCGGACTACGTCGAGGGATTCCGCGCCTTCCAGGAGCGTCGCACCCCGAACTTCGGCTGAGCCGTCACTGCGGCGAGGCGCTGCCCGGGTCCGGTCCCTCGGGCGGTGGCGCGGGGTCGGGGTGCCGGGTGCCGCGCCAGCGCCGGAAGGACACGATCGTCAGGCCCCCGACGAGGAGCCACGCCACGCCCACGGCGATGCCGTTGGGGATCGTCGGGTCGCCGATGAACGCCCCGATCGCGACGAGGGAGAGCTGGCCGGGCAGGGATGAGATGACGGTGGCGATGACGAACGTGCGATTGTCGATCCCGAACGCCCCGCTGCCGTAGTTGACCGGCCAGTACGGGAAGCCCGGCATGAGCCGGAGTGTGGCGACGGCGTAGAGGCCACCGCCGTGGAGCTGGGATTCGACCGCCTCGGCGTGGGAGCCGAGCATCTTGGCAGCCGTCTGCCGCCCGAGCACCCGGGCGATCCAGTATCCGGCCCACCCGCCGAGGACGACGCCGATCATCGACAGCAGCGTGCCCAGCGGCAGGCCGAACGCGAGGCCGCCGGCGACGGCGACGATCGTCACCGGGATCGGGGTCGCCGCGACGACGGTGTAGAGCAGGACGAAGAAGCCGGCGCCCCAGACCCCCGCCTCGGCGATGTCCTCCCGGAGGTCACCGGGTCCGGGAAGGTGGACGTTGAGGACGAGCCACAGCCCGGCGAGGATGACGAGCGCGAGAGCGAGATTGCGCAGGATCGAGCCCCAGGGAAGGCGCGGGCGACCGCGCCTGGCGGGTCCGGGATTCGTCAGCGGCACGGGTCGAGTGTACGCCTCGGTCCCGGGCGGTCCCGCCTCGGCTCACACGGCCAGGAGTGCGAGGCCGACGGCGACGAGGGAGTAGAAGACGCTGACGGAGAGGATGAAGATCCGCTCGGAGATGCCGAAGACCTTCGGCCGCAGGACCGTGACGATGAGGACGAGGACGCTGATAGCCAGGGAGAGCGCCGCGATCCAGCCGATGACGGTGAGTGCGGTGCCGAGCCACGCGGGTCCGGCGGCGGTGAAGAAGCGCGAGAAGTTGCCCATGCACGCGTAGCTGATGGCGAACCATGCGATCGCCAGTACGTAGTGGAGGCGGCCGATGAGCGTCGGCGCCTCACCCTCGAGGGTCGTCGGGGCGAACGGGAGGACGGCGAAGATCACGGCGAGGACGATGAGGGCGACGACGATGCCCGTGGCGTCCGGCCAGTCGGGGACGCCGGTGGCCACCGCGGCGGCGAGCAGTGCCCAGAAGATCGCGGTCAGCCACGTCATCACGCTGCTCAGCCGCCTGGTCGGACCGACCGCGTAGTCGCTGACGGCATGGCCGACGATCGTGTAGTCGCTCGGCACGAGGTGCAGGGCGATGAAGACGCCGAGGCGGGCGAGGCCGAAGACGAGCGCGAGAAGGGCAAGGGTCAGTGCCATGGGTGCTCCTGAGGATCGGTGTGGGGGCGGGGTGCGGGAGGCGCAGCTGGTCAGCCGGCGGGAGGCGCGGCCGGTCAGCCGTCGGGGTGGCGGATGGTGCGGACCTCGTCATGGAGGTCGCGGATCGTGCGCGCGAGGTCCTGCGGATCGAGGCCGATCGCGCGGGCGTTGTCGTCGAGGGAGGTCCCGAGCAGGCGACCGCAATGGTCGGCCTTGGCCGCTCCCGCCTCGGTGAGGTGGAGTTCGCGTCGATTGCCCGAGCCCTTGGCTGCCTGGTTGTCGACGAAGCCGGCGCGAAGGAGGGCCTTGACGATGCCCGATCCGGCCGCCTCGGTGACGCCGAGCGCCGTCGCCAGGGTCCGTCCGGTGATGCCGGGATGCTGACCGAGGATGACGAGGGCGACGTACTGGTTGTAGGTGAGGCCCTCGGGCGCGAGGATCCGCTCGGCCGACCGGTCGAGGGTGCGGACGAGATCGTGGAGTTCGAAGGCGAGGTCCATGGCACTAAGTTAAGCACTTAAGTTAATGGCTCGCAAGGGGGTCCACTCGATGGGCTCACGGAATGCGACAGCGGCCCCGCCGCGGATGCCGGATCCGGGGCGGGGCCGCCTGTGAGGTGGGGCTGTGTGGTTCGGTGCTGTGCGGTTCGGTGCGGGCCCGGCGTCAGCCGGTGAAGATCGCGACCGCCCTGATGACGGTGAGGGTCAGCCCCCAGGCGAGGCCGCCGACGACGACGACGGTGAGGCCGGTGCCGATGACCTTGTACGCGCCGCCGGTGGGCGACTGCGGGGAGCCCTCAGCGGGAACCGATGACCACGATTCTGATGCGCTCATGAGTCTGTCTCCTTCCTTGAGTCGGTCAGTCGTTCTTCGGGGCGGTTGCCGTCGACGGGTTCGCGCCGCTCGACTCCGGTTCGAGGTACTTGTCGTTGACCGGGCGGACGAGGAGGTTCGCGACGAAGCCGATCGCCAGGGCCCCGACCATGATGAACATGCCCGGCGTGTAGAGCTCGGGTCCGGTCCTGCCGGCCTTGTCACCGGCCTCGACGACCGAGTTGACGATGAGCGGTCCGGCCACACCGGCGGCCGACCAGGCGGTGAGCAGGCGACCGTGGATCGCACCGACCTGGTAGACGCCGAAGAGGTCGCGGAGGTAGGCGGGGATCGTCGCGAAGCCGCCGCCGTAGAAGGAGATGATGAGCAGGGTGGCGACGACGAAGAGGACGATCGACCCGCCGCCGAAGAGTGCGACGACGAGGTAGAGGAGCGCACCGCCGCCGAGGTAGATCATGTAGTTGTTCTTCCGGCCCAGGTAGTCCGAGGTCGTCGACCACACGAAGCGACCGGCCATGTTGCCGATCGAGAGCAGGCCGACGAAGCCGGCGGCCGCAGCCGCGGTGATGCCGAAGTAGGCCTGGATCATCGGGGCGGCGTTCTCGAGGATGCCGATGCCGGCGGTGACGTTGAGGAAGAGGACGATCCACAGCAGCCAGAACTGCGGGGTGCGGATCGCGTTCTTCGCCGAGACGTTGCCCGTCGTCTGCAGGGGCTTCGCCTTGATCGTCGAGGGGTCGAATCCCTCGGGCTTCCAGTCCGGGTGCGGCACGCGGATGACGTAGGCGCCGGCGGCGATGACGACGGCGTAGACGACGGCGAGGGTGAGGAACGTCGGTGCGAGGCCGGCGACGAGGTTCTGCGGCTCGGAGCCGCCGCCGTAGAAGGCCATGAGCGCGTTCGACATCGGGCTGGCGATGAGCGCACCGCCGCCGAAGCCCATGATCGCCAGGCCCGTGGCGAGGCCCGGGCGGTCCGGGAACCACTTCATCAGCGTCGAGACCGGCGAGATGTAGCCGATGCCCAGTCCGATGCCGCCGACGAAGCCGTAGCCGAAGTAGACGAGCCACAGCTGGCCGGTCATGATGCCGAGGGTGGCGATGAGGAAGCCGCCGACCCAGCAGGAGCCGGCCGCGACCATCGAGGCGCGGGGCCCGGCCTTCTCGACCCAGGTGCCGAAGATCGCCGAGGAGATGCCGAGCATGAGGATCGCGATCGAGAAGATCCAGCCGATCGAGATCTCACCGGCGTCGAAGCGCGACATGAACGGGATCTTGAAGACGCTGAATGCGTAGACCTGGCCGATGCACAGGTGGATCGCCAGTGCTGCCGGCGGCATCAGCCAGCGGTTGAAGTCCATCGGCGCGATGATCGCCGAGCGGGAGAGTACGGAAGCCATGAGGACCCTTTTCGTCTGCGCCGCGT
>NZ_BAAAMB010000003.1:256902-305207 GCF_039528855.1 Brevibacterium sanguinis
GGGGACGCGGATTGCTGCCAGCGGTTCCCGAGAACCGCGTTCGTCCCATACAGACTAGAGGCCTCTCACTGATTTTGCGAGATCCTGAAAGACATTCCCCAGAATCGTTGGAATCCGTGACCTACGGGCAGGTAGTTGAAACCTCCATGATGGCGGGGATCCGCGGGATGTCGGGGATCCCCGCCGAGGTTGTCCTCAGGTGGCCTTGTGCGCGCGGATTCCGCAGCGCCTCAGTCGACGGTGACAAGAGACGTTTCCGTGCGGGCGACAGGGCGGGGTGTCCCGGTCGGGCTCAGAGGTTGATCGTCACGTCGCCCTGATCCTGCAGCTCCCCGGCGTACTGCTGGGTCGCCTCGTTGGCCTTGTCGCTCCTGACCTGCTCCTCGAGCTGCGGGCGCATCTCGTCGATCGAGGGCACCTGCGCCTCCTGACCGGTCTGCGCGGCCATCTGCTCCTGCTGGTCCTTCGCCTGCTGGTAGGCCGCCCCGACCTCCTCGTCGGTGACCTCGAACTCTCCGAACTCGTCGGCGATGAGGCCCTCGATCTTCAGCTGGGTCTTCATCTCCTCATTCACCCGCGCTTCGTCCATGCCCTGGTCGTTCATCGCCGAGAGGAACTTCTCGGTGCTCATCTGCGAGGCCTGGGCGGTCTCGTCGAGGGCGGTGGCGACATCGTCGTCGGTGACCTCGATGCCGCGCCTGTCGGCTTCCTGCTTCAGCAGTTCGGTGCTCACGAGGTTGTCGGCGGTCTGCTGCTTGAGTGCGGCCTCGTCGACGGGCTGTCCGCCCTGCTGGGCGGCCATCATCATCTGCCCGTACTGGGTTTCGTAGAGGGGGACGAACTCGTCCTTCGTGATCTGCTCGCCGTTGACCTCGGCGACGACGTCGGGGATGTCGTCGGTGTTCGGCGCCCCGGCGTCGCTCTGCTCGGCGGCCGGGCTCGTCGGGGCGGCCGACGGGTCGTCACCGCTGGTCCCGCAGCCGGCGAGCGCGACGACGGAGACGGATACGGCGAGTCCCACCCACCACTTGGACTTGACCACAATCACTCCTGCGAATCGATTCAGCCCACCACGCTAACAGGCCGGGATCACTGCGGCCTGTGCGCACGCGGTCACAGCCTGGGCGCGCGGTGAGTGCGCGGCTAGACTGCAGGCATGACCGAACCCACGGAAACCCAGTTCCGCGGAGTGTTCCTCACCTGCGCGGATGTGGAGACCACGGCGGCGTTCTACCGGGACATCGCGGGACTCGCTCTCACCGCGGCCGGTGATGAGGAGTACAGCTACCAGCGCATCGACGTCGACGGGATCCAGATCGCCCTCCACGACGCCGAGGCGTTCGCCGACTACACCTCGCCGCCGCACCCGGCCTCCAACCTCACCCACCTCTACTTCCGCATCGCGGACCGCACGGCGTTCCTCGACCGCCTCGACGCGGCCGGGATCATCCCGGTCGCGGTCGACGACGTCGTCGTCACCGTTGCGGACCCGGACGGCCGGAAGGTGATGTTCGGGACGGCCTGACCGCCTCGGCGCGGGACGTGTCCGCCTGGGCACGGAACGGACGGAGCGACGAACGAGGCCGGATCACAGGCTCGTCGGGACCTCTCCGGTCGGGGCGTAGGCGGAGTAGACGACTCCGCTGCGGTGGAAGGGCCGGGAGTCGAGCAGGGAGAGCTGCGGCTGCGGGTGGCCGTCGGGGAAGAAGCCGCGTCCGCGCCCCTGCCACACGGGGTGGACGAACATCCGGTACTCGTCGACGAGGCCGGCGGTGATGAGCTCGTGGGCGAGCGTGATGCTGCCGGTGATGATGACGTCGAGGCCCGGTTCGCTGCGCAGGGCCGCCACCTCGAGGAGCGGTTCGGTGATGACCTCTGAGTTCGTCCACCCAGGTTCGGTGAGCGTCGAGGAGACGACGACCTTGCGGACCTTGTCGAGGTGGGCGGCGATGCCGGTCGTGTCGTCGGTCTGCTGCGGCCAGTAGCCGCGGAAGTCCTCGAACGTCTGCCGGCCGAGCAGGAGGATCTGCTCACGCGCGGACTGCGCCATCAGCTCGGCGACGAGCTCGTCGTCCTGGGCCTGCGGGTCGAACCAGTCGTCGAGCATCTCGACCCGTCCGTCGAGGGTGACGTTCTGCGTGATGATGATGCGCACGGTGGACTCCTTCGTCAGTGGCCCGGCGGGGCGTGTGCCCATCACGCTACGCACCCGGTGAGCGGGCGTAAAGACCCGGGCGACGGTGTCGTTCGGCCCGACTAGGATCGGGTCCATGACGACCCCCGACTTCCGCGCCGAGGCGACCGCCCTCCTTCCCGATCTCGTCACCCTGCGTCGCACGCTCCACGCCCACCCCGAGCTCGGCACGCAGCTGCCCTTCACGCAGGCCGAGGTGCTCCGGGCGCTTGCGGGGCTGGGACTCGAGATCACGACGGGGGAGTCGCTCACCTCGGTGGTCGCCGTCCTCCGCGGCCGGCGCCCGGGACCGGCGGTCCTGCTGCGCGGGGACATGGACGCCCTCCCGGTGACCGAGGAGACCGGGCTCGACTTCGCCTCGACGAACGGGTCGATGCACGCGTGCGGCCACGATATGCACACGGCCGGACTCGTCGGGGCGGCCCGGCTGCTCGCCGCCCACCGCGACGAGCTGCCCGGCTCCGTGATCTTCATGTTCCAACCGGCCGAGGAGAGCGAGGGCGGGGCGGAGCCGATGATCGCCGAGGGCGTCCTCGAGGCGGCCGGGGTGCCCGTCGTCGCCGCGTACGGCATCCACGTCGAAGCCGACGTCCGCGGCCGCTTCGCCACCCGCGGCGGTCCGCTCATGGCCGGTTTCGCCGACCTCGAGATCACCGTCCACGGCGCCGGGGGCCACAGCTCCCAGCCGCAGGCGACCCGTGACCCGGTGTCCGCGGTCGCCGAGATCGCGCTGGCGCTCAACACGATGACGACGCGTTCCTTCGACATCTTCGACCCCGTCGTCGTCTCCGTCACCCAGCTGCAGGGCTCGGCGGCGAACAACGTCATCCCCGACACCGCGTCGCTGGGAGCCTCGATCCGCTTCCTCTCCGCCGCATCGCTCGCCCTGCTCGAGGAGCGGATCACCGAGGTGGCCGAGGGCATCGCCCGAGCGCACCGGTGCACCGCCTCGGTGGACTTCGCAGTCGGGTTCCCCGTCACCGTCAACGACCCGGGTGAGACCGGCGTCGTCCTCGGACGCCTGCGGGAGCTGTTCGGGCAGGAGAGCGTCACGGTCCTCGACCACCCGCGGATGGGATCCGAGGACTTCTCCTACGTGCTCGAGCGGGTGCCCGGTGCCTTCGTCTTCCTCGGGGCGACCCCGGACGGGATCGACCCCGACGCGGAGACGAACCATTCGCCGAGGGTCCAGTTCGACGACGGACTGCTCGGCGATCAGGCCGCCGCACTCGCCCACCTCGCCTTCGCGCGGCTGCGCGACGAGGCGGGCGACTGAGCGACGAGATCGCCACTTAACGGCGAGACGGACGGTTATAACCGGCGGTCTCGGAGCGAAGTGGCGATCTCGGTGGATGGAGAGCTGGGGAGCGGGGGAACTCAGGTCTCGTCGGCGACGGCCAGCGGCGGCTCGAGATCCCGGCGCCGCACCGTGCGGTAGGCGTCGAACGTGTGGTCCTCGTGCAGGGTCTTGACGATGCAGATGCCGAGCAGCGCGACGATGACGGCGAAGGGCAGGGCCGAGAGCATCGCCGCCTGCTGGAGGGCGGCAAGACCGCCGGCGAAGAAGAGGACCATCGCCGTCGTGCCCGTGAGCGCGCCCCAGACGGTGAGCACCCAGCGGCTCGGTTCGAGCGTGCCGCGCGAGGTGAGCATGCTGAGCACGAAGGTGTTCGCGTCCGCCCCGGAGACGAAGTAGAGGACGACGAGGATGATCGCGATGACCGAGGTCAGCCCGGTCCACGGCAGCTGCCCGAGGGTCTCGAAGAACGCGGAGTTGACGTTGGCGGCCGCGGCCTGGCCGATCTCCCCGCTGCCGTCCATGTCGAGCTTGATCGCGGTGCCGCCGAAGACGGTGAACCATGCGAAGAAGACGAGGCTCGGCACTCCCATGACGCCGAGGACGAACTCGCGGACCGTGCGGCCCTTCGAGATCTTCGCGAGGAACACCCCGACGAAGGCGCCCCAGCTCAGCCACCACGCCATCATGAAGTACGTCCAGAACTGGTACCACTCGACATCCCCGGAGGCGAGCGGCGTGAGGAGGCTCGTCGTGAAGAACTCGCCGAGGTACTGGCCGGTCGAACGGAAGAAGAGGTTGCCGATGAACCCGGTCGGGCCGACGATGAGGACGAAGAGGCCGAGGAAGATCGAGAGCACCGCCGTCGTCTGGCTGAGGAACTTGATCCCCTTGTTGACCCCGGACAGCGCCGACAGCGTGAAGACGACGGTGATGCCGAGGATGATGATGATCTGGACGAAGAGCTCGTTGGGGATCCCGAAGACCCGGTTGAGGCCCTCGGAGATCTGGGAGGCGCCGAGGCCGAGCGACGTCGTCGTCCCGAAGAGCGTGGCGATGACGGCCATGATGTCGACGACCTTGCCCGGCCACCGGTCCATCGCGCTGCCGAAGAGCGGCTTGAGCATCGGGGAGATGAGCCCGGTGTTCCCGCGCTTGTGCGTCGAATAGGCGATCGCGAGCCCGAAGACCCCGAACACCGCCCACGCGTGCGGACCCCAGTCGAAGTACGAGTACTGGAGGGCGACGACCGCCGCCTGCGTGGTGCCCGCCTCGGCGAGGTCGTGCGGGGGAGTCGTGAAGTGCGAGATCGGCTCGGCGACGCCGTAGCTGATGAGCCCGATGCCCATGACCGCCGAGAGGATCATCGCCAGCCACGCCCACGTGCTGAACTCGGGACGGTCGTCCTCGGCGCCGAGGCGGACCCGACCGAAGCGGCCGAAGCCGAGGTAGACGAGGAGGCCGATGCAGCCGAGGGTGACGACGAGGTAGGACCAGCCGACGTTCGCGGCGACCGCGTTCATCGCCGTCGTCATCGTCGTCGACATGCCCTCGGGTGAGATCACGCCCCACAGGGTGAAGGCGGCGACGCCGGCGATCGAGATCCAGAACACCGACCCCGGCCGGTGGCGCAGGGCGTTGGCCTCGGCCATCGCCGGGGAGATCCCGGCATCGTATTCCATGCCGCCGCCGGGCAGCTGGGCGTGGCGGTGCGGGGGGCCTGATGAGGGGTCATCGGCGGGGCCGGGGACGTGTTCCATGGCGAACTCCACTTCCTTGTGAGTCAGTTCTTCGGGACTTCGGTGATCGGTCTGCGGGTGGTGCTGGTGGAGCTGCGGTGCTCAGGGGAGTGGGTGAGGGGGTGCCGGCGGGGACTCCGGATGCGGCATGGAGGGCTCGGCCGGTGGGGACGGCCGGTGGCATGACTCTCAGTCGAGGGACTTCAGGTCCTTGCTGTCGAAGAACTTGCCCGCCTTGTAGATCATCGGGGAGTCCTCCGAGGTCTCGGCGCTCTTGACCCGGCCGATGAAGACGGTGTGGGTGAGCGCCTGGAAGCGCTCCTTGATCTCGACCTCGATCGAGGCGGCCGAGCCGTCGATGAGCGGCGAGCCGCCGGCGGCGGGATGCCAGTCGAGGGTGGCGAACTTGTCGGGGGCCTTCGAGGCGAAGACGCCGATCGTGTCCCGCTGGTTGCGGCTCATGATGTTGATGCCCATGTGCGTCGAGCGGAACAGCGCCGGATACGTCGACGAGGTCTTCTGCACGCAGACGAGGACGAGCGGCGGGTCGAGGGAGACGGAGTTGTAGGAGTTGACGGCGAGACCGCGGGGCCTGCCCTCCTCATCGGTCGTCGTGACCACGGTGACGCCGGTGATGAACTGCCGGTTGAAGGCCTTGAGCGAATCCTTCGTCGGATTGCCCGTGAGGTCGGCGGTGACGACGTCGTCGGGGGCGACCTCGAACGCCGAGGACAGTGACTTCAGCCCGAGGTCGGCCAGCAGCTCGTGGGCGTCCCACGTCACCGTCTCCCGTGCGATCCGGTCGCCGTCGAGGGTGATGAGGTTCGAGCCGTGGGTCGTCACCTGCTGCCCGGTCGGCGGGATGTCGCCCATCGGCTCGGTGAACGTGCCGACGGAGTGCCAGTAGATCGCCCCCTCATCGTCCTCGATGAGGATGTGGTCGATCGTCGTCGTGAGATCGGGGAACGCGGCGCGGATCTCCGCGATCTCCTCCTTGATCGCTGCGGCGTCCTTCTCCTGTCCGGAGTTCGTCGAGACGCGGACGTAGTCGTCGGTGACGAGGGCGTCGAAGGCGTCGAGGTCATCGGTGTCCCAGACGGCGTGCCACGCGTCGCTGATGGTCTTCTTCACACCACTGAGGGCGGCATTCTGTGTTTCTTGCATACCAGAGACCATAGAATGGTCGACATGCATCCGTCAACAGATTCAGAAAACTCAGTGAAATCAAGGTTTCAATCATGCTGTTGACATGCTCGCATGTATGCAAGTAGATTTCTTGTATGCAACAGATCTCCAGCGACGCACAGACCGAATCGTTCCTCGACCGGGTCCGCACGCTCATCCTCAGCGACGGGTACGAACCGGGTGACATGATCCCCGAATCGACGCTCGCCGAGTCCTTCGGCGTCAGCCGCACCCCGGTCCGCGAGGCCTTCAAACAGCTCGAGCGCGAGGGTCTCGTCGAGATCCGGCCCCGGGTCGGAACCTTCCTCCGCCAGCCCAAGCGCCGGGAGATCGTCGAGCTCTTCCAGCTCAAGGAGTCCCTCGAGGGCCTCGCCGCGAACCTCTTCGCCAAGCGCGGGGCGATCCCCGAGCTCGCGATGCTCAAGGACAACTCCGACGCCTCCGACGCCGCGGCGCTGGCCGAGGACGCCGAGACCTACGCCCGGCTCGTCCACGAATTCCACTGGGCGCTCGTCCGCGGGGCCGACAACCGCAAGCTCACCGAGACGTACGAGCGCCTCATGCACCAGCTCGCCTACCACCGCATCGTCCTCAAGGCCGTGCAGCGGCCGGGCCGACTGAGCGAATCGGTCGGCGAACACCATGCCGTCATCGACGCGATCGAGAACAAGGACGCGATCGGCGCGGAGATCGCGATGCGCGAACACGTCAGCGCCTCCTCCCGTGCGGCCCTGCTCTCCCTGACCGAACAGGACCGGCAGACCGCCGGAGCCGGCACCGAGGAGGCGCAGTGAGCGCGGCAGCCCCGACCGAGAATCTGCCCGCGTCGTTCGACGACCTCGCCCGCCGCCTCGGCGTGCGCTCTCTCACCGTCCACCGCGAGGAGATCCTCTCCGAGGCCGGCACCGACCTCGATCGCCCGCTCGTCCAGGCGGCCGCTGTCGCCGTCGTCCCCAACCCGTGGATCGGGGAGGGGCCTGCGGCCGACCTCGCCGCCGCGACGCAGGAGCTCGCACCCGTGCTCGCGAAGGTGCTCACCGACCGTCTGCTGGCGGCCATCGGATCCGCCGAGGCGGTCGAGGCCTTCGGGAAGGGTGCGGTCGTCGGCACGGGCGGGGAGCTCGAACACGCCGGCGCCCTCATCCACACCCCGTACTTCGGCAACATCATGCGCGAACTCCTCGCCGGCACCTCGGTGCTCTGCTTCGCCGACGGCCGCGGACCGGCCGGGACGACGATCCGCGTGCCGCTGTGGCACAAGACCCACGCGACCTCGCGCGACCACTACCAGTCGATCGAGGTCGCCCTCCCCGACGCCCCTCACGCCGACGAGATCTGCGTGATCGCCGCGGCCTCGAACGGGCCCCGGCCCTTCGCCCGCATCGGCGACCGTCGCACCGACGGCGCCGTGACCACCGACATCCTGAAAGGACTCATCTCATGAAGGTTCGCAAGATCACCACCATCGTCGAAGACGTGCTCACCGAGGGCGGACGCGACGTCAACCCGATCACCCGCGTCGCCGCCGTCGCCGCGGTCATCGAGAACCCGTGGGCGGGACAGGGCTTCGTCGACGACCTCGGGCCCGGCATCGACGCCACGGCCAGCGACCTCGGTGCCCTGCTCGCCCCCCGCGTCATGGAGGCCCTCGGCGGGCAGCTCGAAGCGTACGGGAAGGCGGCGATCGTCGGACTCGGCGGAGAGATCGAGCACGGCTCCGCCCTCATCCACACGCTGAAGTTCGGTGACCACTTCCGCACGGCAGCCTCGGCGAGCACCCTGCTGCCCGCCGTCGAGAAGCGCGCGGACGCGGGAGCGACGTTCGACATCCCGCTCAAGCACTTCACGGATGCGACGATCCGCTCGCACCACCAGACCTTCGAATGGCGCGTCTCCGATGCCCCGCACGCCGACGAGATCCTCGTCGCGCTCGCCGGTGCCACGGGCGGACGGCCGCAGGAGCGGCTCGCCCCGCTCTCGGCGGACAAGTAGTCGGCGCGATGACGGCTGAGGATGCGGGCACCCCCGTCGTGCTCCTCCACGGGGTCGGTCTCGACCGGACCGTGTGGGCGCGCGTCGAGGACCGCCTCGACCGCCCGACGGTCGCCCTCGACCTGCCCGGGCACGGGGAGCAGCCGCCGCTGACCGCGCCGACGACCCTGGAGGACATGGCCGCCGACATCGCTGCGCGCATGCCCGCCGGTCCCGTCCACCTCGTCGGGTTCTCCCTCGGCTCGCTCATCGCGCAGCAGCTGGCGGCGACGCTGCCCGGGCGCGTGCGCACCCTGACGTGCGTGAGCTCCGTGGCCGCGCGCACCGCCGAGGAGGCCGCGGCGGTCCGGGCCCGCCTTGAGACCGCGTACGAGGACTTCGCGGGCAGCATGGAACGGGCGCTCGACCGCTGGTTCCCCGCCGGGGAGAGCCCGGAGACCGCGGACTGGCGGGCGGAGACGCGAGCGGTCCTGCTCGCCAACGACCCCGACTCCTACCGGCACGCCTATGCGGTCTTCGCCACCGGCGACCGCGCGATCGCCCCGCGGCTGCCGGCGATCACCGCCCCGACCCTGGCGATCACCGGGGAGCAGGATCCCGGGTCGACCCCGGACATGAGCCGTCGCCTCGGCGCGCTCATCACCGGCACCGAGGTGGTCATCGTTCCCGAGGCCCGCCACATGCTTCCCGTCACCCATCCCGAGACGCTCGCCCGCCGGGTGAGCGCGCTCATCGACGACAGTGCTGTTCCCACGGATCGCAGTGCTGTCCTCGACGACGGCAGTGCCGTTTCCCATGACCACAGCGAAAGGAGTCAGCGATGACGCTGCGACTCGACCACTTCATCGGCGGGGAGCACAGCGCCCCGGCCGACGGCGGCTACCTCACGAGCACGAACCCGGCGACGCTCGAGACCCTCTACGAATTCGCCCGCGGCACGGCGGCCGACGTCGACCGGGCCGTCGACGCCGCCTCGCAGGCCTTCTCCTCACGGATCTGGCGCCGGACGACACCGACCCAGCGGGGGCACCTGCTGCGGCGGTTCGGCGACCTCATCACGGAGAACGCGGACGAGCTCGCGCGGCTCGAGAGCCAGGACAACGGCAAGCTCCTGCGGGAGATGGTCGGCCAGCTCGCCGGGCTGCCCGAGTACCTCTACTACTTCGGCGGGCTCGCCGACAAGGTGCAGGGGTCGCAGATCCCGACGAACTCGCCCGAGGTCATCAACTTCACGCAGCGGGAGGCGCTCGGCGTCGTCGGGCTCATCACCCCGTGGAACTCGCCGATGACGCTGACGCTGTCGAAGCTCGCACCGGCACTGGCGGCCGGGAACACCGCGGTGATCAAACCGAGCGAGTACACCTCGCGCACGATCCTGCGCCTGGCCGAACTCGCCGATGAAGCCGGGTTCCCCGCCGGCGTCGTCAACGTCGTCACCGGCCTCGGCGCCGAGGCGGGGCAGGCGCTCGTCGACAACCCGAAGCTCGCGAAGATCTCCTTCACCGGATCGACGCGCACGGGGTCGGCCATCGCCTCGGCGACGGCGGGACGGTTCATCGGCTCGACCCTCGAACTGGGCGGGAAGAGCCCGAACATCGTCTTCGACGACGCCGACGTCTCGAACGCCGCGATGGGCGTCATCGCCGGCATCTTCGCGGCCGCCGGGCAGACGTGCATCGCCGGGTCCCGGGTGTTCGCGCAGCGTGGGATCTACGACGAGCTGCTCGAGAAGGTCACCGCCCGGGCCGCGTCGATCGTCATCGGCGACCCGATGGCCCCGGAGACCGAGCTCGGACCGCTCGCCTTCGAAGCGCAGCTCGGCAAGGTCAAGGAGTACGTCGACCTCGGCGTCTCCGAGGGCGGACGGATCGCCTACGGCGGGGACCGTCCCGACGTCGACCTCCCCGGCTACTTCTTCCAGCCCACCGTGCTCACGGACACGACGAACGACATGCGCGTCGTCCAGGAGGAGATCTTCGGACCCGTCGCCGCGGTCATGCCCTTCGACACCGAGGAGGAGGTCCTCGCACTCGCCAACGACACCGACTACGGGCTCGCCGCCGGGGTGTGGACCCAGAACCTCGCCCGCAGCATGCGGATGTCCCAGCAGCTCGAGGCCGGCACGATCTGGATCAACATGTACCGCGCGATGTCGCCGATGTCGCCGCGGCAGGGGTTCAAGAACTCCGGGGTGGGCATCGAGCACGGCATCGAGTCGATGCACGAGTACACGCGGCTCAAGAGCATCTGGATCAACACGGACGAAGGCCCGGTCGCCGATCCCTTCGTGCTGGGGAGGTGAGGACATGCCGCTCATCGACATCTCGATCGGCCGGGGCCGCACGCCCGAGCAGCTGCGCGCCCTCATCGCCGGCGTCCACGACGTCGCCGCACGCACCACAGGTGCTGCGGACGAGAACATCACGGTGATCGTGCGCGAAGTCGACAAGGAGCTCTGGTCGCGGTCGAACACGACGATCGCCGAACGCGAAGCCTCCGCCTGACCCGCCTGACCGCCTGACCCGCTGACCGCCGCGCGGCAGGCCTCCGGCGGCCGCCTCGGCGAACCGACCACAACGACACCACCCCGCTCACCTCACGAGCAGAGATCCGCCAGGCGCCGCCTGCGGACGGAAAGGACCAACGATGCGCTTCTCGCTCTTCCTCCACATGGAACGCTGGGACGACGCGATCAGCCCCGAACAGCACTGGGCCAACCTCGTCGAACTCGTCAAGATCGCCGAGGCCGGAGGCTTCGGCACGGTGTGGATCGGCGAACACCACTCGATGGAGTACGTCTCCTCGCCGAGCCCGATGCCGCAGCTCGCCGCGCTCGCCGCGCAGACCTCGACGATCCGGCTGGGGTCGGGCACGATCATCGCCCCGTTCTGGCACCCGCTGCGCGCCGCCGGCGAGGTCGCGCTCCTCGACGTCATCAGCGGTGGGCGCGCCGAGGTCGGCATCGCCCGCGGCGCCTACCAGTTCGAGTTCGATCGGATGGCCGGCGGCATGCCCGCGGCCGACGGCGGTGAGTACCTGCGCGAACTCGTGCCCGCGATGCGCGCCCTCCTCCAGGGCGACTACGCCCACGACGGCGAGCACTGGCAGTTCCCCGTCTCGACGGCGGTGCCCAAGCCGGTGCAGCAGCCGACTCCGCCGATCTGGCTCGCCGCCCGCAGCCCCGAGACCCACGACTTCGCCGTCGCCAACGGCTGCAACGTCCAGGTCACGCCGCTGATGAAGGACGACCGCGAGGTCGAGGACCTCATGAGTAAGTTCGAGACGGCGCTCGCCGCCCACCCCGAGGTCGAGAAGCGTCCGGAGATCATGGTGCTGCGTCACACCTACCTCCACTCGCCCGAGGACCCCGAGGGCTGGAAGGTCGGGGCCGCCGGCATCAACAAGTACTACCGGACGTTCTCGGCGTGGGCGTTCGGGAAGAAGGACCCCGTCGACGGCTTCCTCGACCCGACCCCGGAGGAGCGCTTCGCCGACCGTCCCGAGTTCGAACTCGAGTCCCTCCACCGGTCGGCGATGATCGGCACCCCCGCCGAGGTGACCGAGCGGATCAGGCACTACGCGGACCTCGGCTACGACGAGTACAGCTTCTGGTCGGACAATGCGCTCAGCCACGAGGAGAAGAAGGCGTCGCTGCAGCTCTTCATCGACGAGGTCGTGCCGAACTTCAGGTGATCGAGGCGGGGTGAAAAGTGTGAAGCCCGGTGTCGTCGCGTGAAGCCCGGTGGGCGAAGGGAGTGATTCTCCGTCGCCCACCGGGCTTCTCCGTGCGCTCGCCGCGCGAGCCGCGCAACCGTGTCGCGGGCCGCGCAACCGCGGCTTCAGCCCGTCACGCGCTGATGAGGCCGTGGGGGTCGAGGACGAACTTCTTCGCGACGCCCGAGTCGAAATCGGCGTAGCCCTGCGGGGCGTCCTCGAGCGAGATCGCCGTGGCGTTGACGTTCTTCGCGATCGAGACCTTGTCGTGGAGGATCGCCTGCATGAGGCCCCGGTTGTACTTCATCACCGGGCACTGGCCGGTGACGAAGACGTGCGACTTCGCGAACCCGAGGCCGAAGCGCATCGACAGCGAGCCCTCCTTGGCCGCTTCGTCGACGGCACCCGGATCACCGGTGACGTAGAGCCCGGGGATGCCGAGGCTGCCGCCGGCCCGCGTGATGTCCATGAGCGAGTTGAGCACGGTCGCGGGTGCTTCGTGCCCGGCGTCCTTGCCGTGTCCGCGGGCCTCGAAGCCGACGGCGTCGATGCCGCAGTCGACCTCAGGGGTGCCGAGGATCTGCTCGATCTGGTCCTTCGGGTCGCCCTTCGAGACGTCGACCGTCTCGCAGCCGAAGCTCCGCGCCTGCGCCAGACGGTCCTCGTTGAGGTCGCCGACGATGGCGACGGCGGCACCGAGGAGCAGCGCCGAGGTGGCCGCCGCGAGACCGACGGGACCGGCGCCCGCGACGTAGACGGTCGAGCCCACTTGCACTCCCGCCCCGACGGCGCCGTGGAATCCGGTGGGGAAGATGTCCGAGAGCATCGTGAGGTCGAGGATCTTCTCCATCGCCTGCTCTTTGTCCGGGAACTTCAGGACGTTCCAGTCCGCGTAGGGGACGAGGACGTATTCGGCCTGTCCGCCGACCCAGCCGCCCATGTCGACGTAGCCGTACGCCGAACCGGGACGGTCGGGATTGACGTTGAGACAGATTCCCGTCTTGCCCTCCTTGCAGTTGCGACAGCGGCCGCACGAGATGTTGAACGGCACCGAGACGAGGTCGCCGACCTTGACGAACTCGACGTCCCGACCGACCTCGACGACCTCACCGGTGATCTCGTGACCGAGGACGAGACCCTCGGGAGCAGTCGTGCGGCCCCGGACCATGTGCTGGTCGGAGCCGCAGATGTTCGTGGCGACGGTCTTGAGGATGACACCGTGATCGACCTTGCGGCCGACGTTGGCGGGATTGACGCCGGGGCCGTCCTTGAGGACGAATTCCGGGTACTCGGTGTCGATGACCTCGACCTTGCCGGGACCTGCGTAGCTGATTGCCCTGTTGCTCATCCTTGAGCCTCCGTTCGGAGCTGATGGTGAGGACGTGATCGGCGGGAGAACCGATCGGCCTCCTGAAATATCAGTCTTGTATCAGACGTGCTGTCAGTCTTGCCGGGCGTCTCCGTCCGTGTCAATACCCCAGTTCGGACTGTGCGACTCCTCCCAGGACCTCGCCGAGTCGCCGCGGCGCGCGGCGCGGCGCACCCTGCCCGGCAACCTCACTTGGCGGTCGCGGCGACGGTCGGCCGCCTCGGCGCGTGGGCCCCGCTGGTGCGTCAGCGGCCGGGGATTCCTTCGACGCACTCAACCGACAGATACGCCCTGCGCTAACGGCGTATTTGTCGGTTGAGTGCGTCGGTGCGTGAGTGGGCGAAGGATGGCGGCGTAATTGTCGGTTCACCGCGTCGGTATCGCGGGCGGAGAGCGGCGCCGCACTCAATCGTCGCAGGCGGACTCGCTCCGCACGCAACTGCCCACACCCCGCGCAATCGTTGCGGGCTGGACCGGCCTCCGCGCAGCCAACCGTCCCACGCAGCCTCCCCGCACTCCCGCCCGCTCAGTCGGACTCGCCGAGGCGGGTGGCGAGGATCCGCTGGGACGTTGCGCGCAGGTGGCGGAGGGATTCGCGGATGAGCGGTGAGCCGCGGCTGCCGGTGCGCACGGCGGCGATGATCCTCCGCGAGAGCCGGGCCGTGCCGGTCAGCCGCACGCGTCTGACGTTGTCCTCGCCGGAGAGGTTCGCGAGCCGGGGGACGAGGCTGACCCCGATGCCGGCGCCGACGAGCGCGGCCGAGGTCTCCCATTCGACGGACTCGTGTGCGATCGTCGGCGTCAGCCCGGCCGCGGTGAACGCGGCGATGAAGAGCGCATGGTAGGGCGAGCCGGGCACCGCGGTGATCCAGTCCTCGCCGGCGAGATCCGACAGATCGACCGCGTCGAGTCCGGCGACCGGGTGGTCGGAGGGCACCATGACATCGAGCGGATCGTCGAGGAGGTCGACCTTCTCGAACCGCGCGTCGTTCTCCGCCCGGGTGTCCCCGCGCGGGGAGACGACGACGGCGAGGTCGATGCGCTCGGCGACGAGGAGGTCGAAGCAGCGGCTCGGACTCGCCTCGATGACGTGGACCCTGACCTCCGGATGGGTGGTGCGCAGGTTGGCGGCGAGCGGGGCGAGGAGATTCGCCGAGGCGGTCGAGAACCCGCCGATCCCGAAATGGGAAGGCGCCTGGTCGCCGGCGGTGAACGAGGAGGCGCGGATCTCCTCCCACACGGAGATCAGCCGGTCGGACCGGCGGACGAGATAACGGCCCGTCGCCGTCAGGCGCAGGCCGCGCCCGTCCTTGGTGAGAAGCGTCATTCCCAGCGCATTCTGGAGGTCGCGCAGCTGCGCGGACACCGCCGAAGGGGAGTATCCGGTGAGCTCTGCGGTGGCCGCGATCGTGCCCGCTTCGGCGAACGTCCGCAGCGTGATGAGACGCGGATCAAGCATGCTGACATTATGCACCGATTCCGCACGTTGATCTCCAGAATCTCGCGCTTTTCCCGCAGTGTTCGCCCGGTCTATCGTGACATCAGCGAGGCGGCGGGCCTGGGCGATGGGTCGGCCACGCCCGAGGGGCCGCTCGCCTTCATGAGCTCATCAAGGGAGATCGGAATTGACCGCTACCAACCTGGCACCGACGAAGAAGGGATTCCCCGCGGGGATCAGCGAGGAGAGGCTCGACGAGATCCGCCTCCTCCTCGACACCAGGCGCCAGGGCTTCTCACTCGAAGCCCCGTTCTACACCGACGACCACCTCTTCAACCTCGACATGCAGGGCATCTTCGGCCGGCACTGGGTCTTCGCGTGCAGCGTCGCCGAGATCCCCGAGCCCGGTGACTACATCACCGTCGACCTCGGGCCGTACTCGCTCATCGTCCTGCGCACCGACGACGGCGGCGTCAACGCCCTCCACAACGTCTGCCGCCACCGCGGCGCCCGCGTGCTCACTGAATCCTCGGGCACGACGGGCAACCTCGTGTGCGGCTACCACTCGTGGACGTACTCGCCCGACGGCGAGCTCATCCACGCCTCGGCGCCGGGTGAGATGTCCTTCGACAAGGCCTGCTACGCGCTCAAGCGCGCCCACGCGAAGGTCGTCGCCGGCCTCGTCTTCCTCTGCCTGGCCGAGGAGCCGCCGGAGGACTTCGCCGAGGTGGCCGACCTCTTCGCGCCCTACGTCGGTCCGCACGAGCTCGCGAAGACGAAGGTCGCCTACCAGCAGAACATCGTCGAGGAGGGCAACTGGAAGCTCGTCATGGAGAACAACCGCGAGTGCTACCACTGCGACGGCCACCCCGAGCTCGCCTGCTCGCTCTTCCCGACGTGGGGGCTGAGCGACGAGACCGTGCCCCCGCACCTGAACGAGGTGTGGGAGCGCAACCAGCAGGCCCAGGCCTCGCTCGAGTACCGCTGCCGGCGCTACGGCCTGCCGTACGAGGTCATCGAGGAGCTCGACACCCGGGTCGCCGGAATCCGGATCTCCCGGGAGTCCCTCGACGGGGAGGGCGAGTCGTTCTCCGCCGACGGGCGTCGGCTCGTCAAGAAGCTCCTCGGCGATCTGCCGGACTTCCGGCTCGGACGGTGCTCGATGCACCTGCAGCCCAACAGCTGGTTCCACCTCCTCGGCGACCATGTCATCACCTTCGCCGCGTTCCCCATCAACGCCCACCAGACGCTCGTGCGCACGACGTGGCTCGTCGCCGATGACGCGGTCGAGGGCGTCGACTACGACCTCGAGACGCTCACCCACACGTGGAAGCAGACGAACCTCCAGGACAAGGCGTTCGTCGAGCTCTGCCAGCAGGGCGCGGCCAGCCCGATGTACGAACAGGGCCCCTATATGAAGAGCGAGTACCAGGTCGAAGCCTTCATCAACTGGTACGTCGGCCGGATGCGGGAGCACGTGGAATGAGGTCGCTCGCCGACCCGACCATCCCGCTCGCGCAGCGGATCCGCGGCCTCGAGATGCCGTGGAACCGGGTCCTCGGCTCGACCGCGGGCCCGGCCGGTGCCGCCACCGCGCTCGGACCGTGGCATCCGCAGGAGTTCACCGCCGAATGCGTCGAGACGATCCCCGAGGCCGGGGACATGATGACGTTCGTCTTCCGCCGCACCGACGGCGCACCGCTGGCGTTCCGGTCGGGACAGTACGTCAACATCGACTTCCCCATCTACGGCGCCGAGGCGGAGCCGGAGTCCCGCAGCTACTCCCTGTCCTCGGCGCCCACCGAACCGTGGACGTTCTCCGTAACGATCAAACGCGACGACAACGGACTCGTCTCACCGTGGGCGCACGAGTCGATCAGGCCGGGCACGGTGCTCGAGATGCTCGGTCCCGTCGGCGCCTTCCACCTCGCCGACTGGGACCGGCGGGCCCGCTACCTGCTGCTCGCGGCCGGGGCCGGCATCACGCCGCTGATGTCGATGATCCGCACGATCCACTCGCTGCCCGGGCAGGCCGACGTCATCCTCCTCTACCACGGGTCGGAGCCCGACCGCTTCGCCTTCACCGATGAGCTCGACTTCCTCGAGAAGGCCGACTTCCGGATCCAGGTCGTCTACTGTCTCGGCGATCGGGCGCAGTCGGCGGCGGCGGAGGCGTGGACGGGACGGACCGGTCGGCTCTCGGCCGAGCTCCTCGACGAGGTCGTCCCCGACGCCAACGGCCGCCAGGTCTTCGCGTGCGGACCGGAGGGCTACCTCAACACGGCCACGGAGTGCCTGAGCCGGGTCGGCGTCGACGACACCTCGATCTTCATGGAGTTCTTCTCCGGTGACCGGGCGACCCGCCTCGAATACGCCGAGGAGGTGGCGCTGGCCGGAGAGATCGCCGGGGAGATCGCCTCGTCGACCGAGGAGTACTGGGAGCAGCAGCCGGCGGCGTTCGACCTCTACGAACCCGAGTGCGACACCGAGGGCGCAGTCGAGGCCGGCGGCGTCCCGCTTGAGGCCGTGCCCGCTGACGTCGAGACCACCCCCGACGGTGCAGATGATGGCGAAACGAGACCCGCGGACCCTGCGAGCTTCGCTACCGTGGGAGAAGGCGAACTCACCATGGCCTTCCTCCGCACCGGGGTGAACGTCCGCATCGCCCCGGAGGCCAATATCCTTCAGGCCGCACGGCGGGCCGGGGTGCGGATCGGAGCGAACTGCCAGGAGGGCATGTGCGGTTCGTGCAAGGTCGTCAAGCTCGACGGGGAGGTCGACATGAACCACCAGGGCGGCATCCGCGCCCGCGAGATCGACGCGGGGAAGTTCCTTCCCTGCTGCTCGACGGCGACGACCGATCTCGTCATCGACGCCTAGGCCACCGTGTCCACGGTCCCGGCACCCGCCTCGGCGCGGGGACGGGACGGGGCGACCACCTCGGCGAACACATCACCACACCTGTCCATCGCAGCGTCACCACAGCAAGGAGAACCCAGTGTCGAATTCCTCACCGCGGGTCGTCATCATCGGAGCGGGCATCGTCGGGGCGAACCTCGCCGATGAGCTCGCGCAGTTGGGCTGGACGAACACGCTCGTCATCGAACAGGGGCCGCTGTCCATCCCCGGCGGATCGACCTCGCACGCCCCGGGACTCGTGTTCTCGTCGAATCCGTCGAAGTCGATGACGGAGTTCGCGCAGTACACGATCGCGAAGCTGACGTCGCTGACCGGGCCCGACGGACGGGGATCATTCCTGCCCGTCGGCGGCCTGGAGATCGCGACGACCCCCGAACGGCTCGCCGATCTCGACCGCCGGGCCGGCTGGAACCGCGCGTGGGGCGTCGACGCCGAGGTGGTCGACGCCGACGAGGCGCTGCGGCTCTTCCCGATGCTCAACCGGGACATGGTATTGGGCGGTCTCTTCACCCCCGGCGACGGACTGGCGCTGGCGGCGCGGGGCACACAGCTCGTCATCGAGCGCGCCCAGGCCGCCGGGGTCGAGTTCCGCGACCGCACGGTCGTCACCGACATCGAGCATGCCGGGGGCAAGGTCGCGGCGGTCATCGCCGGCGACGAGCGGATCCCCGCCGACATCGTCGTCTCGTGTGCAGGCTTCTGGGGACCGAAGATCGGGGCGATGGCCGACACTCCCATCCCGCTGCTGCCGCTGGCCCACCAGTTCGCATGGTCGACTGAGGTCCCGAGCCTCGTCGGGAAGAACGAGCTGCCCAACGGTGCGCAGGCACCGATCCTGCGCTACCAGGACGAGGACCTCTACTACCGGGAGTGGGGCGAGCGGATCGGCATCGGCTCGTACGCGCACCGTCCGATGCCCGTCGACCTCGACGAGCTGCCGGCGTACGACCCGGACGAGATCACGTCCGAGCGGATGCCGTCGTCCCTGACCTTCACCCCCGAGGACTTCGAGCGCGAGTGGGAGCTCAGCCGGCAGATCCTCCCGGAGCTGGCGCAGACCGACATCCAGCGCGGGTTCAACGGCATCTTCTCCTTCACCCCCGACGGCGGGTCGCTGGTCGGGGAGTCCCGGAACGTCAACGGATTCTTCGTCGCCGAGGCGGTGTGGGTCACCCACGGGTGCGGCGTCGCGAAGGCCGTCGCCGAGCTCATCGCCCGCGGGTACTCGTCGACGGACCTCAGCGGACTCGACCTCAACCGCTTCGAGGACGTCCAGACGACACCGGAGTACGTCAGCGAGACCTCGCAGCAGAACTTCCGCGAGATCTACGACGTCCTCCACCCGCTCCAGCCCCGGGTCTCACCGCGCGACGTGCGGCTCAGCCCGTTCAACGAGCAGCAGAAGAAGCTCGGGGCGGTGTTCCTCGAGGCCGCGGCGTGGGAGCGCCCGCACTGGTACGAGGCGAACGCCGCGCTGCTCGACGAACTGCCCGAGGAGTGGCGGGCCCCGGAGCGCGAGGCGTGGGCCGACCAGTTCCATTCGCCGATCGCCGCCGTCGAGGCGTGGAAGACGCGGACGAACGTCGCGATGTTCGACATGACCCAGCTCAAGCGCTTCGAGGTCAAGGGTCCCGGAGCCGGCCGGCTGCTCCACGGGCTGACGACCTCGTCGATGCTGCGCAAGCCCGGGGCGGTGAGCTACACGCTGCTCCTCGACGAGGCCGGCGGCATCACCTCGGACATCACGGTGGCGATCCTCGACGAGGAGACCTACCAGGTGGGGGCCAACAGCAACATCGATCTCGCCTACATCTCCCGGGCCGCGCGGCGGCAGACCGAGGAGGACCCGAGCCAGTGGGTGACGGTGCGGGAGACGACGCCGGGCACGTGCTGCATCGGCCTGTGGGGACCGCTCGCCCGCGACGTCATCGCCGCGGTCAGCGACGACGACCTCTCCGATGAGGGGCTCAAGTACTTCCGGACGAAGCCCATCACGATCGCGGGGATCCCGGTCACGGCGATGCGGCTGTCGTATGTCGGGGAGCTCGGCTGGGAGCTCTACACCTCGGCGGATCTCGGGCACCGGCTCTGGGATGTGCTGTGGGAGGCCGGACAGGAGTTCGGGATCATCGCCGCCGGTCGGGAGGCGTTCAACTCGCTGCGGCTGGAGAAGGGCTTCCGCTCCTTCGGCACGGACATGACGAGCGAGCACGAACCCGAGCAGGCCGGTCTCGGCTTCGCCGTCAAAGCGTCGAAGACCGATGACTTCGTCGGGAAGTCGGCGCTCGCGGCCCGTGCCGCGGCGGCGGAGAAGAAGCTCACCTGCCTCACCCTCGACGAGCCGAGCGACATCGTGCTCGGCAAGGAACCCGTCTACGTCGGGCGGTCGGACGGCGACGGTGGTGCGGCGGGTGGCGGTGCTGCGTCGGGGTCGGGTGCGGCCTCGGGCTCAAGTGCGGCCGACGGGTACGTCACCTCGGCGGCGTACGGGTACACGATCGGGAAGGCGATCGCCTACGCGTGGCTGCCGAACACCCTGTCCGTCGGTGATCCCGTCGAGATCGAGTACTTCGGGCGCCGGGTGCCGGCCACCGTCACCGCCGAACCCCTCTACGACCCGGAGATGACGCGCCTGCGCGGGTAGTGCGCGAACCGGCGCGCTCCGCCTGTGAGCGCTCGTTCCACACTTCGCGTGAAAATCGCGTCCTCGGAGACGCGATTTTCACGCGAAGTGTGGAACCAGGGTGCGGGGGCTCCGCGCGGCGGTGTTCTGCGCGCGAAGTGCTGAACGACGGCGCCGAGGTGGTGGAGCGGGACGGGCCGTCACCTCGACGAGCGGGTGCGGAAGGTGAGCACGGCGATGACGGCGCCGACGGCACCGAGGGCGGCAAGACCGGCGCCCATCGTCGTCGACCCGCCCGCACCGGGACCGCCGACAGCGACCAGCACGCCGACGAGGGCCGAAGCGATCGCGTTGGCGATGAGCTCCGCGGTGCCGAGGCCCGCGGCCGCCTTCGAGCCCTCGACGGGGTCGTCGCTGCTGCTCATCGCGGCGACGTTGAGGTGGGGGAAGGCGAGGCCGATGCCGGCTCCGGCGACGACGAGACCCGCCGCCCAGACCCACGCGATCCAGGTGCCGGTGACGTGCTGCGTGACCGCGAAGACGGTGAGACCGGCGGTCACGAGGATCGGCCCGAGCACCATGAAACGGCGGGCGAGGCGGGGGCTGTCGACGCTCGCGCTGACGATCTGGACGAAGCTCCAGCCCACGGAGATGGCCACGCCGAAGACGGCGGCGACGAACGGGGACATCCCGATGAGCTCTTGGCCGAACTTCGGCAGGAAGATCTCGATCATCGCCGCGGAGGAGAGGATGCCGAGGACGAGATAGATCCACTTGAGCGGGTTCCCGCGGCGGTAGGCGAGGTGGGGGAGCACCGACGACGGCGAGCGGCGGTCGATGAGGACGAAGCCGACGACGAGGCCGACGCCGAGGACGAGGGCGACAGAGGTCGGCAGGCCGACGGGGACGACCGCCGCCGCGCTGAAAGCCGAGGCCGCGAGGACGAGCACGGTGAGGGAGGCGTACGGCAGCGGTCCGAAGTCGGGGTGATCTGCGGAGCGGCCGGGCAGGCTGCGCAGGGCCATGACTCCGAGGACGAGCGACATGATCGTCAGCAGCCAGAACGCTCCTCGCCAGAAGTCGAACTGGGCGAACAGTCCGCCGACGGCCGGGCCGACGAGGGTGCCGAAGCCCCACATCGCCGAGACGAGCCCGGTCGCGCGGGTCCACAGCCTGCGGGGGAGGGCGTCACGGATGACCGCGTAGCCGAGACCGGCGAGCAGACCGCCGCCGGCGCCCTGGATGATGCGGGCCCCGACGAGCAGCTCCATCGTCGGTGCGAGGGCCGCGCCGAGCGAACCGACGGAGAAGAGCATGAACGCGAAGAGGTACGCGCGGGCGGCACCCCAGGCTCCCAGTGTGCGGGCGACGAGCATCGAGGTGAGCACGGACGCGACGAGGAAGGCCGTCGTCACCCAGGCGAAGTAGCGTTCGCCGCCGATGTCGGCGATCGCGGAGGGCAGGAGGGCGGCGGTGACGAAGGTGTTCATCGCGTAGACGGCGACACCGCCGGCGAGTACGAGGGAGGCGGTGAGATGGTCAGGGCCGAAGAGTTCGCGCCAGCTGCCGGTCTCGCTCGGCACGCTAGTCGCCGGATCGGGAGTCATCGTCGGGTCGGAGGCGGTTGAGGGCCTGTCGTCGTCTCTCATATCGGCTACGCTAAAACCTCAACCAAAGTTGAGGTCAATGATGGATGTGAAGAATTCTCACGACGTGAAGCCCTCGCCCACCGATCTGCTCTCGGTCGGTGAGGTCGCGAGGCGCGCGGGCGTTGCCGTCTCGGCACTCCACTTCTACGAGCGTCAGGGGCTCATCTCCGCGACGCGGACGTCCGGCGGTCAGCGGCGCTATGCGAGGCACGTCATCCGCAGGGTCTCGGTGATCCAAGTGGCCAAGCGGATGGGCATCCCTCTCGTCGAGGTCGCCGAGGTGTTCTCCGACCTGCCGTCGGACCGGATGCCCGGCAAGGCGGACTGGCGACGGATCAGCGAGCGCTGGCGCGGCAGGCTCGAGGCCAGGCGCAGGGAGATCGAGCGGATGGAGAGCGAACTCGTCGAGTGCATCGGGTGCGGATGCGTGTCGCTGAAGAGCTGTCGCGTGCTCAACCCCGATGACGAACTCGGGACGAGCGGCTCGGGCCCCCGGCTGCTGCCGGAGATCCCGGCGGAGTGAACGGGAGACGGCTCACGCGACTGACACGGTGACGGCTGCGGCCCGGCCCGCCTTTCACTATTGCGACCGACGAACCCGGCCTGCGCGGATCAGGCGGCGACCGCCTCGGCGAGGGTGCGGCGATGCATCGCACGGTGGCCGATGACCGCGGCGACGGCGATGATGACGGCGACGAGGGCGATGCCGATCCACTGGTTGATGAGCAGGGAGGCGGCCCCGGCGAGGGCGCCGATGAGGATGAGCGCGACGGCGAGGCCACGGCGGATCCAGTTCGTGCTGTCGCCGCCGGCGAGCCGAGAGTCTGCGGCGAGACCGACGATCGTCGAGGTGACGACGACGGTCGTGACGTCGGCGATCTTCATCCGCCGTGCCGCGGCGGCCTGCGCGCCCATGAGCGTGGAGAGCGCCGAGGTGAAGATCGTGCCGGCGGCCCCGAGAGCCGGATCGGGAACAACGGCGACGTAGACGGACAGCGCCGCGCAGCCGAGCGCGACGAGCGTGAAGATCAGCGTCGTCCGGTGGTGCCAGGCCTCGCCGCGACGGCCGAGGATCCGTCCGCCGAGTGCCGCGCCGACCATGAAGAAGGCGAGCGCGAGCGCCGGGCGGAGGACGGGCAGGTCGTCGGCGCCGGTGAGCGCCATGCCGAGGATGACGACGTTGCCGGTCATGTTCGCGGTGAAGATCTTGTCGAATCCGAGATAGCCGATCGCGTCGACCATCCCTGTCGAGAAGGTGAGGACGAGGAGCATCGCGAGGTCGAGGCGGCGATTCATTGCGCCCCTTTCGTCGGGAGGGGTCCACGCGCAGGGGCGGGTCCGCCTGCCGGGAGGGGTCCACGCGCGTGCTCTCGCACGCGCGTGGGGGTGAGGGTGAGTCGTACGTGTTGTCGTCTCATTGCTGAGCCGGCACTTGTTCGGCCAGGTCATGGCCGGCCGAGCACGCGGCTCTTTCGACTGGCGCGGTGCCTGCGAGTTGCGCAGTGCCGGGCACAGACGCGGGCCGGCTGGGAACCGGCCCGAAACGGGTCTCCCACGGTGCGGGAGACCCATTGGGTTTGTATACAAAAAGCATAACCGTCGATAGATTGTATGCAAACGGAAGGCCGGAAACGATCTCCCGATTGCCTACGATGGCCTCAAGGCCGAATTCCCGACGCGCCACCGGTTCCACGGAGGAACACCGATATGACCTTTACCGCGCCCGCCGCGTTCACGACCCGCCCGACGCTCGAAGGCCACTTCGGAATGTCGGCATCGACGCATTGGCTCGCGACCGCCTCGGCGCAGGCCGTCCTCGAACGCGGCGGCAACGCCTTCGACGCTGCGGTGGCCGGAGCCTTCGTCCTCCACGTCGTCGAACCCCACCTCAACGGACCCGGCGGTGACATGACGGGGGTGTTCGCCACGGCCGATGACCCGTCCTCCCCACAGATCCTCATGGGCCAGGGCCCGGCTCCGGTGGCTGCGACCATCGAGCACTACCGCGGTGAGGGGCTCGACATGGTCCCCGGAGCGGGTGCCCTCGCCGCTGCCGTGCCCGGCTCCGTCGACGCATGGCTCGCCCTCCTCGAGGACCACGGCACCTGGGAGCTCGCCGAGGTGCTCGCCTACGCGATCGACTACGCCGAGAACGGGCACCCCGTCCTCGCGCGGGTCGCCGGAACCATCGAACGGGTGCAGGAGCTCTTCACCGACCATTGGCCGACCTCGGCGCAGCTGTGGATGCCCGAGGGCCGGATTCCCGAACCCGGAGAGATCATCGTCAACCCGGCCTACGCCGAGGTGCTCCGACGGCTGATCGCCGCCGGTGACAGTGCTGCCCCCGGTGAAGGCGCGGAGGCCCGGGCCGCGCGGGTCCGTGCCGCCCGGACGGAGTGGAAGACCGGATTCGTCGCCGAGGCGATCGCCGAGTTCGTGCGGACCCCGCACCGCCATTCGACCGGCGGTGACCACGCCGGAGTCCTCACAGTCGCTGACATGGCCGGTTTCGACGCAGGATACGAGACGCCGGTGACGATCGACTTCCGGGGATATGAGATCGCGAAGATCGGACCGTGGGGACAGGGACCGGCACTGCTCCAGGCGCTGACGATCCTCGACGGATTCGACGACGACCGCCTCGACCCATCGACGGAGATCGGCGCCCACACGATCCTCGAAGCCCTCAAACTCGCAATGGCCGACCGCGACGCCTACTACGGAGACGCCGCTGTCGACCTCGACTGGCTGCTCAGTGACGAGTATGCCGCGAGCCGCCGCGACCTCATCGCCGACACCGCCTCGGCGGAGTTCCGACCAGGGCCGAACCGGGCCGGCGAGGCTCCGACGTTCACCCCGCCGCTCGTCCCCGAAGGCGCGGACCGGGAGGAGCTCAGCAGAGCGGGAATCGGTGAGCCGACCGTCCAGAAGAACGGAGTCAACAACGGCGACACCTGCCACATCGACGTCGTCGACCGCTGGGGCAACATCATCTCCGCCACGCCGTCGGGAGGGTGGCTGCAGTCGTCGCCGGTCGTGCCCGAACTCGGCTTCTGCCTCGGCACGCGCCTGCAGATGACGTGGCTCGACGCGGACTCGCCGTCGGCGCTGACGCCGGGCAAGCGCCCGCGGACGACCCTGACGCCGACGCTCATCTCGCAGAACGGGCAGCCGATCATCGCGCTCGGCTCCCCGGGCGGCGACCAGCAGGAGCAGTGGCAGCTGCTGATGATCCTCCGCATGCTCGTCGGCGGATACGCGCCCCAAGAGGCGATCGACGCTCCGGCTCTGCACACGACGGCGCTGGCCGGCTCGTTCTGGCCCCGCACCTGGGTGCCGGCGGGCGCCGTCGTCGAGGACCGCCTCGGCGAGGACGTCATCGCAGGACTCATCGAGCGCGGACACGCGGTGACACGGGCCGGCGACTGGGAGCTCGGCCGGCTGTCATGTGTGACCCGCGAACCGACGACGGGCACGCTCGCGGCGGCGGCGAATCCGCGCGGTGCCCAAGGCTACGCGGCGGGGCGATGATGAGCGGCTCGAGTGCCGCCGCCGTCGGTGCGCTGCTGCGTCACGACATCATCGCCGGTGTGCTCCCACCCGGCACGAAGCTGCGGGAGGCGGCGCTCGCCACCCACTACGCGGTGTCTCGCATCCCCATCCGCGAGGCGCTGCGGGCGCTCGAATCCGAAGGGCTCGTCGAATCCCGGCCGTACGTCGGCAGCGTGGTCGCCCCTTCACCGGTCGACGACGCCGAGGACCTCTTCGAGATCCGCAACGTCCTCGAATCCGCGACAGCACGGAAGGCGGCGAAGCGGGCGGCAGCGCAGAGCAGCGGCGGGGCGACCGATGCGCAGTGGCTTCGGGTGCGCAAGGAGATCACGGTGATCCTCGACGACGGTGATGCCGTGATCGCGCAGCAGCGTTTCGACGCGCTCGCCGAACTCAACATGCGCTTCCATTTCGCCATCGCCGAACTCAGTGGAAGCCTGTCACTGACCAGCCTGCTGCGACAGATCTCGGGCAAGATCGAATGGCTGTATTCGCTCAACGTCACCACCCGCGGGTCGCAGGCGTGGTCGGAGCATCGGGGGATCCTCGCCGCCGTCGACGCCGGTCAGGAGGCAACCGCCGCTGACCTCATGTCCATCCACGTCTGCCGGAGCCGTGATGCGTACTTCGCGATGGTGGCCGAGGCCGCCGACCGCTCCCGGGAGAGCCCTGCCGCCGGCAGCTGACTCTCCCGGGAGCGGTCCCGGGCATGCCTCCTCTGCTCACCCCGCCTCGGCGAGCAGGGCGTCGAGCTTGTCATAACCCTCGACGATTCCGGTCTCCATACCGGAGGCGACCATGCCGTCGCGGGACTCGACGGAGTCGAAGATCGCCGTCGAGCTCAGCCGGGTGCGTCCGTCGCCGAGGTCGGTGAGCGTGAGGATCTCGAGGCTCACGGCGTCGGGGAAGCCCTCGTACGTGAAGGTCTGGACGATGCGCTCGTTCTCGCGCACATCGTGGAACGATCCGAAGAATCCGTACTCGCCGTTGTCGTCGGTGGAGACGTAGCTCCAGTTCCCGCCGGTCGTCGGATCCCATGCGCGGATCGTGTTCGTGGTCTCGGCGGGGCCGTTCCACTGCATGAACAGCTCCGGGTCGACGTGCGCCCGGAACACCTTCTCCGGCGGTGCCTGGAAATCGCGGGTGATCGAGACGGTCTGGACGCCCTCGGGCGCCTCGATCCTCGTCGTGCTGAAATCGGTGTCGGTGGTCATGTCATGCTCCTTTGCATCAGTGTCGGTCGGTCGTTTCCTGTGGTGTGGTCGTACTGGAGATCAGCTCGCCGAGGCGGTCCCCGGGTTCGCGTCCTCCCCGTCCTCGTCCGCGGTCATCGCGTCGAGCACCGCGTCGAGGCGCTGGTAGCGCTCCTCGGCTTGGCGCTGGTATCGCTCGATCCATTTCGTCATGAGATCGAAGACGTTGTCCTCGAGGTGGACCGGTCGACGCTGGGCATCGCGGGAGCGCGTGACGAGTCCCGAGTCCTCGAGCACCTTGAGATGCTTCGACACCGCCTGGACGCTCACGTCGTAGGGTTCGGCGAGTTCGCTCACCGTGGCATCGGCCACGCTGAGCCGGGCGACGATGTCCCTGCGAGTGGGGTCCGACAGTGCCGCGAACACCTTCGACAGCTGGTCGGTCACCGCACCTCCTCCGGCTGCAGTCGACGGTGAACAGTTTCTCAACCATTCGGTTGATTGCAACGGTAGGACTGCGCCGGCCTGTTGTCAACCATTTGGTTGAATAAAGGGTTAGCCTTCGTGCGCTGAGGTTCGGAGGCAGCGATGTTGATCCGGGTCGCTGTCTTCGGCAGGCGCGCGGCGAACCACAGCGACACGACTATGGCGAAACCGCTGGCGATCCAGAGCACTGGCTGCACGCCCAGGGACGTGACGCCGATCGCGGCCAATCCGGCTCCCAGCGGCAGAGCGCCCCAGCTGATGACCCGCGACGCCGAGTAGACGCGACCGAGCAGGTTCAGCGGTGTCGTCCGCTGGCGAACGACGGAGACGATGATCCGCCAGACTGTCGACCCGGCGCCCGCGATGATGATTCCGGCGGCGATGACCGGAACGGGGGCGCCGAGCGCAGCCGGGAGGACGAGGCCCGCAGTGCCCACGGTGTCAACGAAGAGGAGGGCGGCAGGAGGCAGCAGTCGTTCAAGCCGCGAGGTCAGCATCGAAGCGACGATGCCGCCACCGGCCATGCTCGCGAGGAGCAGGCCGTACGCTGCCGGCGAGAGGCCGAGGGGGCCGGGTGACACGGCGAAGAGAACGAAGACCGATGTCCAGGCGCCCCACACCACACTCATGGCGGCCGTCAGCACGGTGAGTTCGCGCTGAAGCCGATGGTTCCAGAGGAAGCGCATTCCGCCGAGGACTCCGCGCGGAGGTGTGGTGCTGCCGGCTGATTGCTGTCCGTGATCCTTTCCTGCGTCATCGGCGGTGGAGGCGGCCGGAAGTCGGGAGGGATGATTCGATGCCAGGCGATTGTCGCTGCTGAGCGTGATCGCCAATCCCACCGCGGCTATCGCCGCCAGCGCGTAGAGACCCGACCCGACTGCGGTGGCCGCAAGGCCCGACAGTCCGATGAGGAGCCCGGCGAGCGGGGGTCCTGCGAGCTGGTTGGCGACATTGATCGTCGCCTCGAGCCTGCTGTTGGCCGCGGTGAGCTGCCCCTTATCGACTGTTCGGGGGACGGTGGAGATCAGGGCTGTGTCGACGAGTGTCTCTGCGACGCCGTAGACGAACGCGGCTCCGACTGTGAAGGCGAAGGTCGCGAAGTCGGTGGTGAGCGAGACGGCAAGAGCGGCCAATGCAAGGACTCGTGCGACGTTGACGGTGACGAGCAGCGTTGCCGGAGAGGCTCTGTCGACCAGCCATCCAGCGTGGAGTCCGAAGAGGGGCCAGGCGATCGTCGCTGACACGGTGACCAGTGCGACCTGCCCCGGCGGGGCACCTGCGGCCACGGCGATGAGCGGCAGTGCGGTAACGGTGATTCCGTCACCGAGGTTGGCGGCACCCGAGCCTGCCCAGAGCCATCGAAATGATGCGCGCATTCTAACCACCTAAATCTCGTTTGAAGGTCAAGTCTTCTCCGAACGTCCTAACCAGTCAAGAGTCTGTGAGTGGTAAAGTTGGCGCATGGACTTCGAGCATGTCGGAAACGCCCACTGCTTCGAGCTGGTGAACTCGGTGCCGAACCGCCAGGACGGTGGAGACCGGGACTGGCTGTGCGACGTGGATACCGCCGAGGCATGGGCGCAGACGCTCGGACTGGGGCCGGTGCAGCGATTGACCCGAGACGAGCTGGCCAGCCTGCGGTCGTTGCGCGAGAAGATCCATGCCGTCTTCACGGCGGTCGTGAGCGACGTCGATATCCCTGTGGCTGAACTCAACGCGGTGACCGAGGCTCACGCGGCGGGGCTATCGCGGTACGGCTATGCGCCGACATCCACCGGAATCGCTCGAGCCTGGCCTGATGTCTGGGATGCAGAATCTCTCACCGCGCTTTTCGCTGAATCCGCCATCGAGGAGCTCAACGGTCCTCGGCTCGACCGAGTCAAATCGTGTCCGAACTGCCAGTGGCTCTTCGTCGACACCTCGCGGAACCGAAGTCGACGGTGGTGTTCGATGCGCACGTGCGGGGGGCGCGACAAAGCCCTGCGGCACTACCGGAAGACATCGGGCTGAGCTCGGCCATCATGCGGCGGCGCAGTCGGCTGCGGGACGACGCGCTGGTCGACGATCCGCACCTGCGGTGGCGTCCGCTGACGGATCGTGAACCGGCGCTCAACTGAGCCGACCCGCGGGGACATCGCATCAATTCGCCTCCAGCGCCCGCCGAGCGGGCCGCGGTCGGCTAAGGTCTGCAGAACAGAAGTGACTTGCGCGGCCTGCTGTGACCGATCGGCGGTTCGGCGTCGCGCCCTGCAACAACGACGACGACGTCGGGAAGGACAGTCATGAGCTCTCTGCGACAACAGCTCTTCCGAGTGAAACCGGTGCCGCGCGACAGTGAGGAGGCCGGCAGCGACCTCAAGCGCACGATCGGACTCTTCTCCCTGACGATGATCGGCGTCGGATCGACGATCGGCACGGGCATCTTCTTCATCCTCTCCGAATCGGTGCCCGTCGCCGGTCCCGCCGTCATCTGGTCGTTCGTCATCGCCGGCGTCGTCGCCGGTCTCGCGGTGATCTGCTACGCCGAACTCGCCGGCAGCGTGCCCGTCTCCGGATCGTCGTACTCCTACGCCTACGCCACCCTCGGTGAGCTCCCCGCGATGGGCGTGGCTGCGTGTCTCCTCCTCGAATACGGCGTCGCCGGTGCCGCCGTCGCCGTCGGCTGGTCGCAGTACGTCAATCAGCTGCTCTTCAACCTCTTCGGCTTCCAGATCCCCGATGCGCTCGCCTACGCCCCCGAGGAAGGCGGCATCGTCAACCTTCCCGCGATCCTCCTGCTCGCGATGTGCTGCTTCCTCCTCGTCCGCGGCACCGGCGAATCGGTCGTCGTCAACACGATCATGGTGTGCATCAAGGTCGCCGTTCTCGTCTTCTTCATCGTCGTCGGCCTCACCGGCTGGAACTCCGACAACTTCGCGAACTTCGCCCCCTTCGGCCTCTCCGGAGTCGTCTCCGGTGCCGGCATCATCTTCTTCAGCTACGTCGGCATGGACGCCGTCGCCACGGCCGGCGATGAGACGAAGAACCCGAAGAAGACGATGCCCAAGGCGCTGATCTCCGCGCTGCTCATCATCACCACCGTCTACGTCCTCGTCGCCGTCGCCGCCCTCGGCGCACAGCCGTGGGAGGAGTTCGAGGGGCAGGACGCGGGGCTCTCGGCGATCCTCGAGAACATCGTCGGCTCGACGTGGCCGGGCACCGTCGTCGCCGCGGGTGCTGTCATCTCGATCTTCAGCGTCACCCTCGTCTCGATCTACGGTCAGAGCCGCATCCTCTTCACGATGTCGCGCGACGGGATGATGCCCAAGCTCTTCCAGGACGTCAACCCCCGCACGCTCACCCCGGTCAAGGGCACGATCGTCGTCTCCGTCGTCATCGCCATCCTCGCCGGCTTCATCCCGATCAACTTCCTCGCCGAGATGACGAGCATCGGCACCCTCGTCGCCTTCGTCGTCGTCGCGCTCGCCGTCATCATCCTCCGCGTGCGCGAACCGAACCTCGAACGCGGCTTCAAGGTGCCCTTCTACCCGGTCCTGCCGATCCTCTCGATCCTCGGCTGCCTGTGGATCATCAGCAGCCTGCGCCCGATCACGATCGTCGTGTTCGTCGTGTGGACCGCCGTCATCATCGGCCTCTACCTCGTCTTCGGCCGCAAGAGCTCGGTCCTCGGCAAGCAGATGGCCGCGGCCGACCGCGATGCCGCAGGAGGTCAGCGATGAGCATCGTCGTCGGTGTCGCCCCAGGTCAGGACAATACCTCGGCGGTCGAACTCGGAGTCGTCCTCGCCCGTTCGTACAGCAGGTCGCTGACGCTGGTGTCGGTGAGTTCGACGGCATGGCCGCCGAACCGGGACAAGATCGATCAGGAGTTCCAGTCCTACATCCGCACCGTCGCCGAGGCGTCTCTTGAGGAGGTGCGCCCGCTCGTTCCCGACGACATCAGTACCGACTATGTCGTCCACGCCGCCCGCTCCTCCCGGCGCGGTCTGCTCGAGGTCTGCCGTCGCGTGGGAGCGTACCGGCTCGTCGTCGGCTCGGCCGCCGACGGCAGGGACGGGCGGATCACGCTCGGCTCGGTGACCAACGGCCTCCTCCACAGTGCGGAGCTGCCCGTCGTCCTCGCCCCCATGGGATTCCGCGCCGAGGCGGGGGCCAAGCTCAAGCGGATCACGGCGGCCTACAGTGGGTCGACCACCTCGGCGGAGCTCATCCTCGGTGCCGCGTTCGTGTCCCAGGAAACCGGGGTGCCCTTCCGCATCGCGTCGTTCGCTCCGCGTTCGCGCGTGCTGTCGGCGGCGAGCATCGGGCTCAACGCCGAGGCGGGGATCGTCGACGAGTGGACGAAGGTCGTCCGCCGCGACACCGATGAGATCCTCTGCTCGATCGACCAGCTCCACATCAACCCGGGGGAGACGGAGGTCGCGATCGGCACCGGCCCGAACTGGGCGGCCGCGCTCGAGAGCATCGGCTGGGAGCATCCCGAGGTGATGATGCTCGGGTCCTCGGGGCTCGGCACCCTCAAGCGGGTGTCACTCGGCAGCCACGCGATGCGGATCCTGCAGAACTCCCCGGTCCCCGTCGTCGTCGTTCCCCGCCGTGCCAAGGCCGGCTACATGTCCCAGGCGCGCGACCGCACGGACCTCGGCGGGGAGGGGTAGTCCGGTCCGCGGCGTCAGTATTCGGATTGGTACCAGGCGCGGCGTTCGAGGAGCTCGGCGCGGAATGTCGATGTCAGCAGGCGGGGATCGGGGATGTGCACTCGGGAACCGGGGCCTCTTGGGTGTCCGAGTGCCGCAAGAAGGGTGTCAGCCCGCTGGCTCGGCGCCGACTTCGCACCGAGGTGGCTCTGCAGGTCCTTGATGCGCAACGGGGTGCGACCCGCGGTCGATGCGAAAAATGTCTCATTGATTTCCCCTGCGATCCAGAACAGTGCCGCGAGCAGCGCCGGATCGGAGAACCGGCGCCGGAAGACGGTCGGTTCACGGCGGGCCACCTCGGCGAGGATGCGGAAGGCGACGGTGGCGAACTCCGGGTCGCCGAAGAACTCCTGTGCCGTTGTCGTCACCTGAGGCAGAAGAGGGCGGAGCCGATCGACGACATCGTCCGGGATGCCCGTGGCATCGAAATCCTCGGTCGGCAGCGGGTCGATGGTGAGCGAATCGAGGTTGGCTCTGCCCCCGACGGTCTCTTCGAGAAGGGCGAGTTGCCGTGTCGCGAACTGCTCGTCGGCGACGAAGCGCGCCTGCAGTGCGTCGATGAGTTCCGGCGGCAGATCGACACCGTCCGGCAGCTCGGCGAAGGGGAAGCCGATCGTGTCAGGCTCCGCCCGTCCGGTGACGAGGCTGACGTAGTCGGCACGTCCTGCCTCGATAGCGTTCAAGGCATTCTGCGTGAAGCCGGGATCGACGCCGGAGCGTTCGTTGGCGTACTGGACGAGCGCTGTCAAGGTCGTCGGCATCGACAGCATATATGCGTCATCGGCGACGACCTTGCGGGGATAGAGATCATGGAGGATGCGGTCGGTGAAGCTGCCCGACCAGCGCAGAGGATCGTTGTTGCCGTAGTTCGCCTGGAATTCTAGGAGCAAGTCGGCGTGCCTGAGCTCGTCCCCAGTGAGGTCTGCGGCCCACGGCGAGGCGGCGAAGTCGTCGGCGATCTCCTTGATCTCCTCGGGCGTCCACTCTTTGAGGTCGTACCCGATTCCGCCGGTGGGCATGAGTCTGAGCATCCAGGTCAACATCGCGCGGGTGCCAGGCCAGGTTTCGGTTGCCGGTGCTGGAATGATGGTGTCGCTCATGTCGAGGGCCTCGATGATTCGAGCCCGCGCATCGGCAGGGCTGAGCTCGACCCGGTCGACGTCGATCTCTGGGTTGACGGCGATTCCCGACATCACGGTGTCAAAGGACTCGGGCGTGAGGTAGGCGTCCTCGATGAACGGGGCCCCGCTGCGTTCGATGCCGATGGCGAGCGTGCACGACCGGGCCGCCGTGCTGATCTCGACGACGATCGTCTCTTCGATGAGCACGGGCGAGACGATCGCCGCAGCCCTGCGCGGGGTGACCTCGTCGATGCGTCGGACCCATTCGGGCTCCCGGCGATCGGCCGGTGGCAGCTGCCGTCTGATGCGTCGGCGGAACAGTTCGTCGTCGATCATCTCCGCCCATATGCGCACCAGCGACTCGGTTTCCTGACCGGCAGGGTCGAGCATCGACAAGGCGATGTCCTGGAGCCTGCTCAGGTCGCCGACATCGGGAATTGCCCTGTTGATCCGGTTGGCCTCTCGGAAGTCGAGGTCGGTCCCGGTGTCCTCACCATCGCTGCCGACGATCGCTGCGACCAACGTGCTCGCCAGTTGCAGGAGCGGGACCGGATCGGTCGGATCGGCGGTTGCCTCGGCAACGATGCGGATGAGGTCGAAGTCCGCGGGGCCGTGGGGTCCAGGAGGTCGGGCCATGCCCACACGCTACGCGATCGGGGCGGGCAGATGCGAGACTTCGGGGGGACCGGCTCGCGTCCGGGTGACCTGCGAATTGGTGCTCCGGTTCGGCGTGAGGGGACAAGGGAATCAGCCGAGCACCGATCTGGGGAGTCGATGCACGGTGACGGCTCCTTTCGGAGTCATCGGGTGCAGAGGGTCGGGCGCGGTGGATCCGGTCGGACCGCCGAGTTCGGAATCGGCCAACGCGCTCATGACCACGTAGGCATCGGCTGACGACCAGCCATGGTCTCCGACGAGGAAGTCGAACATGTCCTCGTAGCCGCGGGCGATCGATTCCTGCACCGGGTCGCCGAGTCCCACGAAGATCCACTCATCGGTGGTCTCGATCCGTGGCGCGCGCAGATTCGTCATCGTCGACCCTTGGTGGTCTCTGGCGCGCAGGAGATCGATGGAGACGATGGCCGTGCCCTGCGCCTCGATCGCCACGAATGAGGATTCTCCCCGGGCCATGAGCGCATGAATGTCGCCGATGCTCAGCAGGGCGCCGGGAACTTCGACCGGCAGGTAGACCGTCGAGCCCGGCTTGGCATCCGTGAGGTCCATGTTCCCGCCGAATCCGTAGCTGGGCATGATCGTCGAGCCTGTCCCGACCGCCGGTGCGGTTCCAATGCACCCGATCATCGGCTCGACGGGCGCCGTGAGCGAATCCGTGAGCACCACCTCGGCGCCGTTGATCGGTATCCGGTACGCTCTGGTCTCGCCTCCCATCCTGTTCGCAAGGGCGCCCGTCCCCGGCAGGTAGACCGACCACCCGTAGTCACCGAGGTCGATCCGGTGGATGGTCACGGCGAGCGTATCGCCGGGTTCGGCATCCTCGACGAAGACCGGCCCGGTCACCGGGTTGATCGGTGCCGTGACCGCCTCCAGGCTGCCGCGCTCATGGATCTGCGCATAGGCCGCGTCGTCGGTTTCGAATCCGATCGTCTCCGAGGTGCCCGGACGGATGGTCAGAGCAGGCTCGGCCTGGGCGTCGAATGCCGGTTTTCCGAAGGATCTGTCCAGGAGATGGGTTGGTGAGTCGGGCATGGTCACTCAGCCTCCTTGTGAAAGCGATGTTGGGAAGGGTGCTGAGATCCCGGCACCCTTCTTGCGATAGATGAAGAATACGATGGCGCCAAGAATGAGCCATGCCAGGCCGTCGATCAGCACGAAGCCATGCATCAAGGTGCCCTCCGAGATCACCGGGCTATCTCCACACTCAGTGATCCGGGGCCGTGCCGATCGTCGGCACAGCCCCGGATCACGTAAGCGCGACGTCAGTCGGTCTCGGGCTGCTGCGTCCCGCCGAATCCCTCGTCCTCGCTCTCCTCGAGGCGTCGACGGTCCTGCCCGTCGCCGAGGCCGTCGCCCTCGGGTCGGCCCGCCTGCTGTCCGTCGAGGCCGCCGACGCCGCCGCGGTCGCCCTGCGGCTGCCCGCCGGTGTCCTGCTCGCCGAACTCGGACTGGCTGCCCGGACCCGGATGGCCCTGCTGTGACTCCTGCGGATCCTGTCCCTGCTCGGAGTTGAAGCCGCCGTTGCCGAAGTTCTCCGATGTCATGTCCCACTCCTTCTCTGGTGTCGAACCGTCGCACTGTGCGACATGTTCGTCAGTCTTGGCCGTCTCCTCCAATTCGGCAAGGAGGTTTGTGCAATACTCATCGAACTCTGAGTTTGCGGACACGCAGGACTCCGCGCCCGCGACCATGACCTGGCACCATGGGAGGTCAAGCGACCATCGTTCGCCCGGCGGCGCCTGTCGCGGCCGCCCGAGAACAGGAGCCACCCATGACTACCAGACGCCTCCCGCTCGACGGTGTGCGAGTCCTCGAACTCGGCAACTACATCGCCGCGCCGACCGCCGGGCGCATGCTCGCCGACTTCGGCGCCGAGGTCATCAAGGTCGAACGTCCCGGCACCGGTGACGAACTGCGCAACTGGCGGCTGGCGGCCGGCACGACGTCGATGCTCTACCGCACGATCAACCGCAACAAGAAGTCCGTCACCCTCGATCTCCGCACCGAGGCAGGGCGGGAGGCCGTGCTCGAACTCGTCCGCCGCAGCGACATCGTCCTCGAGAACTTCCGACCCGGCACCCTGGAGAAGTGGGGGATCGGCCCCGACGTCCTCGAAGAGGTCAACCCCGAACTCATCCTCGTGCGCATCTCCGCATTCGGTCAGACCGGCCCGCTGTCGGCCCGACCCGGCTTCGCCGCCGTCGCCGAGGGATACTCCGGCTTCCGCGAACTCGTCGGCGACCCCGATCGCCCGCCCGTGCGCGTGGGCGTCTCGATCGGCGATTCGATCGCGGGCATGCAGGCGGCCTTCGGCGCCGTGATGATGCTCTTCGACCGTCAGCAGCAGAGGATCCACGGAGCCGCCGAGGCGGTCGTCGGATCCGAGACCGGCTTCGAAGGAGAGGGCCCGCTGGCCGACCGCACGGTCGACGTCGCGCTCAACGAGGCGATGTTCTCCGTCATGGAGTCCCTCGTGCCCGACTACTCCGCCTTCGGCGAGGTGAGGACCCGCACCGGCGGTCGCATGGAGGGCATCGCACCGTCGAACGGCTACCTCTGCGCCGGTGGGAAGTCCGTCGTCATCGCCGGCAACGGCGACGGCATCTTCACCCGCCTCATGGCCGCGATCGACCGCCCCGACCTCGGTGCTGACCCCGACCTGCAGACCAACGCCGGACGGTGGGCCAGACGCGACGAACTCGACGAGGCGATCGGCGCCTGGTGCGCGACCCGCGAGGTCGACGACGTCGTCGCCGTCCTCGACGCCGCCGGGGTGCCCGCGGGGCCGATCTACACGGCCGAGGACCTCGTCGCCGACGACCAGCTGCGCGCCCGCGGAATGATCCAGCACCTCGACGTCTCCACCGGCGAGGAGACGCTGACCGACGTCGCCTTCCCCGGGATCACCCCGGTCATCGGCACCGCCTCGCTGCCGATCGATCACCTCGGCCCCGACCTCGGCGAACACACCGATGAAGTCCTCGCCTGGCTCGGACTGAACCGCCCGGACGACGACGGCGGCGGCACCACCGAACAGACGGACGCGGATTGAGCCCATGGCCGCGCTGCGCTACGCCATCAACGTCACCATCGACGGCTGCGTCGACCACCGCGAGGGTGTCGTCGACGAGGAGCTCCACCGCCATCACGCCGAGAACCTCCTCCGCGCCGACGGCCTCCTCTTCGGCCGGACCACCTACGAGATGATGGAAGCGGCCTGGCGGAACCCCGCACCCGAGATCGCCGACGACCCCTTCGTCCAGGCGATCAACGCCGCGCAGAAGTTCGTCGTCTCCCGCACCCGCACCGAGGTCGGCTGGAACTCGCAGCTGATCACCGGTGACCTGAGGACGGAGATCGAACGCCTCAAGGCCGACTCGACCGACGGCATCGCCGTCGGCGGCGTGACCCTGCCGGCCGCGCTGGCCCAGCTGGGCCTCATCGACGAGTACCAGTTCGTCATCCACCCCCGCGTCGCCGGACACGGACCCTACCTCTTCGCGGGTCTCGAGCCGCGACTCGACCTCGACCTCATCGGACGGTCCGAACTCGGGTCCGGCGTCGTCGTCCTCGACTACCGACCCCGACACTGAGCGAGGCCGACCGACCCAGTCGCTGAGCGCCGGGTCCATTCCCGAAGAACGGGAACTGCGACGATGAGTTTCCCGTTCGCTCTCACATAGCGACCGCTGCGTCTTCCCCGTGTGCGCAGGGCTATGGTAATCCTGACAACAGCACGCGACGAGGCGTGCAGCACCAGGCATTCCGGCCGGCCGTCCCGCTGACCGGGAGCCACCCCGAAGGAGTCTCATGGTTCGGCCGACCGCGGTCCACATCCTCGATACGACGCTGCGCGACGGCCTCCAGATCGAGTCGACCATCGTGCCCACCGACGTCAAGGTCGAACTCGCCGAACGGCTCATCGCCGCAGGCCTCACCCAGCTCGAAGTCGGCTCCTTCGTCAACCCGAAGAAGGTCCCGCAGATGGCCGACACCGACGACGTGCTGCGCCGCCTCCAACCCTATGAGGACCAGGGCGTCGAGCTCTTCACCCTCGTCTTCAACCTCAAGGGCGCCCAGCGGGCCGTCGACGCCGGGGCGAAGAACATCAAACTCGTCGTCTCCGCCTCGGAGGGCCATTCGCAGGCGAACTCCGACGCCCCGATCGCGCAGGCCACCGAACGCCTGCTCGCCGCCGCCGACTACGCCACCGAACACGGACTCCGCTGGGACATCACGACGGCCGTGAGCTTCATCTGCCCCTTCGACGGCATCACCGACTCAGGCCGCCTCGTCGAGGTCCTCCGCCCCTTCGTCGACGCCGGCGCACACAGCATCGGGGTCGCCGACACCATCGGCAACGCCAACCCCTCGCTCGTGGCCGCGAACACCTCGGCGGTCATGGAGGCCTTCCCCGGCAAGCCGGTCAGCCTCCACCTCCACGACACGTACAACTTCGGCATGGCCAACGTCATCACCGCCCTCGACCTCGGCATCGAGAACTTCGACGCCGCGATGGGCGGCCTCGGCGGATGCCCGTTCGCCCCCGGCGCCGCCGGCAACATCGGCACCGACGACCTCGTCCACCTGCTCCACCGCGAAGGGGTCGCCACCGGCATCGACGTCGACGCGCTCGCCCAGGTCCGCGCGCCGCTGACCGCGGCCGTCGGCCACGACCTCACCTCGAGCCTGTCCCAGATCCCCGCGGTTCCCGCGAGCCTGACGAGCTGATCGGGGCCGGACCATGAGCGCAGAGGACACGACCACGAGCACCGAACCGCTGCCGCTCGAGGGCATCCGCGTCATCGAGTTCTCCCACATGGTCATGGGGCCGAGCTGCGGGATGATCCTCGCCGACCTCGGCGCCGAGGTCATCAAGATCGAACCTCGCGGAGGCGGCGACAAGACCCGCTACCTGCCGGGTTCGGGCTCGGGGCTCTTCCCCGCGTTCAACCGCAACAAGCGCAGCGTCCAACTCGACATCGCCGAGGCGGTCGACCGCGACATCGCCCTCACCCTCATCGACTCCGCCGACGTCGTCCTCGAGAACTTCCGCGTCGGACGGATGGAGTCCCTCGGCTTCGGCTACGAGGAGCTCGCCGCGCGCAATCCGCGCCTCATCTACTGCTCGCTCAAGGGCTTCCTCACCGGTCCCTACGGTGAGCGGACCGCCCTCGACGAAGTCGTCCAGATGCTCGGCGGTCTCGCCTTCATGACCGGACCGCCCGGCCAGCCCCTGCGCGCGGGGGCGAGCGTCAACGACATCATGGGCGGCATGTTCGGGGTCATCGGGATCCTCTCGGCGCTGCGAGTCCGGGAGCGGACCGGCCACGGGCAGGTCGTCAACTCCGCGCTCTTCGAGAACAACGCGTTCCTCGTCGGCACCCACATGGCCCAAGCGCAGCTGAGCGACGAACCGCTGCGTCCGATGCCCACCCGGCGGGCGACCTGGGCGGTCTACGACATCTTCCGCGACCGGGACGACAACCAGGTGTTCGTCGCCGCCGTCAGCGACGGACAGTGGCGCGACCTCTGCGACGAATTCGGACTCACCGAACTCGCCGATGACCCCGCCCTGGCCGACAATCAGGGGCGCGTCGACAACCGCGACCGGATCCACCGCGTCCTCCAGGCCGCGCTGTCCCACCTCAGCCTCGGCGAGATCGTCGAGAAGTGCACACGGCGCGGCCTCCCGGTCGCTCCCGTCAATACGCCCGCCGACCTCACCGCCGACCCCCACCTCGTCGCCTCCGGGGCGCTCGCGGCGACGGCGCTGCCGACCGGAGAGCTCGTCGACGTGCCGCTGCTGCCGCTGACCTTCGACGGTGCGCATCTGCCCAAGCGCAGCGACGTGCCCGCCCCGGGAGAGCACAACGGGATCTACCGCGACGGAGAGCCGGAGACGGCACCCAACCGCGATGACGACGCACTCGACCGCGAGGACGACGCACCCGACCGCACCGAGGAGAGGGTGCAGTCGCCATGAGTGATGCGGTCACGGACTCGGACAGAAGCAGGAAGGACACTGCAGGCGACTGCAGCCGGTGAAGGAGTGGCAATGCGATCAATGGAGATCACACGTCGGACAGTGATGAGGGGCGGCGCGGCGACCGCCTCGGCGACGAAGCGGGGGAGGAGACGCGGGCTGGGGATCGGTGCCGCGGTGGCGACGACGGCGCTCGTCCTCTCGGGGTGCCAGGGCAAGGCGCAGCCGCCCGGTGAGAGCGGGGACTACCCGAGCGGCCCGGTGACGGTGACGGCCCCGGCCGAACCCGGCTCGGGATGGGACACGACCGCGCGCGCCGTCGTCGAGGCGCTGCAGCGCGACGAACTCGTCACCTCGCCGCTGCCGGTGCAGAACCGGCCGGGCGGCACGGGCTGTTCGTGGCTGACGACGATGATGCAGCAGGACAAGGGCAAGGACGACCAGATCGCCATCACGTCACTGGCGAGCCAGACGATGAAGGCGCGGGGACTGTGCGAGTACGGCCCCGAGGATGCCACCCTCATCGCCACCCTCTACGTCGAGGACTTCATGGTCGTCGGCCCGAAGGACGGCGACATCCAGAACCTCGAGGACCTCGTCGCCGCGCTCAAGGACGACCCGCAGAAGGTCACCGTCGCCGCGGCCGGTGACGACACGCTGCCGTTCGCGCTCTTCGCCCAGGCCGCCGGGGTCGAGCCCGCCGACGTCAACTTCGTCAACTACGACGGCGGCGGCGAGCAGACGACGGCGATGCTCAACGGCGATGCGAAGGTCGCGATCGCCGGGCTCAGCGAGTTCCGGTCCGTGCTCGAAGCCGGCGACATCGTCCCTCTCGTCACGTTCGCGCAGCAGCCGCTGGCGGCTCCCTTCGACACGGTGCCGACGGCGATAGACTCCGGGTACGACGTCACCCTCGGCAATTGGCGCGGGGTCTACGGTCCCGCGGACATGCCGCAGGCGGCCGTCGACTACTGGGCGTCGACGCTCGAGGAGATGAGCACGTCACCGACGTGGGAGGACACCGTCAAGAAGAACCAGTGGGCACCGGAGTTCAAGACCGGCGAGGACGCGCAGGCCTACGTCAAGGAGGCCGCGACCACCGTCGACGAGGGTGTCAAAGCCACCGGCATCGGTTCGGAGAAATGACCGCGACGAGGCGTGACCTCGTCACCGGGGTCGTCGTCGCCGTCATCGGCGTCATCTACTACATCGCGACGTTCTCCATCCAGGAGACGACCGACATCGTCACGCCGCGGACGTTCCCGGCGATCGTCGGGGCAGGGCTGATCATCCTCGGTCTCTTCCTCGCCGGTCAGGCCCTGTGGCAGGGGAGGACCGCGTCCGCGGACGCGGCGGCTGCTGACGCTGTGCCTCGAGACGCGACGCCTGCAGCAGCAGAGCCCGGCGACACGGCGCCCGAAACCGCCTCGGGTGTCGTCCTCCCCGCGCCCGAGGACCCGCCGGCCCGCCGGGTCGTGCTCCAGTTCGCGCTCTTCTTCGTCTACCTCGCGATCGTCATTCCCGTCGGCTTCCTCCTCTCGACGGCGGCCTTCCTCATGGCGGTGACGAGCCTCTACGCCCCGGAGAAGTGGATCCGCAACCTCCTCTACTCGGTGCTGTTCTCCGTCATCATCTACGTCGCCTTCGTCTACGGGCTGCAGGTCTACCTGCCCGTGGGAATCCTCGGGTAGAGGTAGGCACGGACATGGACACTCTCAGTGACCTCGCCGGCGGTTTCGCCGCCGCGGTGCAGCCGGCCAGCCTCGCCTTCGCCCTCCTCGGCGTCCTCCTCGGCACCGTCGTCGGCGTCCTGCCCGGCATCGGACCGATCTCGGCGATCGCGATCCTCATCCCCGTCTCCTTCGGCATGGAGCCGGTGCACGGGCTCATCCTCCTCTGCGGCATCTACTACGGGTCGATGTACGGCGGGTCGATCACCGCGACCCTCATCAAGACCCCCGGCGAGGTCGCCAGTGCGGTGACGGCGATCGAAGGCTACGAGATGGCCCGCCGCGGTCGGGCCAAAGCCGCCCTCGCGACCGCGGCGATCGGGTCGTTCCTCGCCGGCACGCTCGCCATCGTCGGGCTGACGTTCCTCTCCCCGCTGCTCGTCCAGCTCGCGAACTACTTCGGCGCCACCGAGTACTTCCTCCTCATGGCCACCGCCCTCCTCCTCGCCTCGACGATGTCGGCGGGGTCCCGGGCCAAGGCGCTCATCTCGATCTTCATCGGTCTTGCCGTCGGTCTCATCGGCCTCGACTTCCAGACGGGACTGCCGCGCCAGACCTTCGGCATCGGGCTGCTCTCCGACGGCGTCGACTTCACGATCTTCGCGATGGCGCTCTTCGCGATCCCCGAGGCGATCCGCAACCTCGCCCTCGGGCGCGGTGCGAAGGAGGAGATCCAGAGCTTCGGCAGCGACAAGTGGATGACCAAGGAGGACTGGCAGCGCTCGGCGGGACCGTGGGCGCGTGGATCGGTCCTCGGCTTCATCATCGGCGTCCTGCCCGGCGTCGGGCCGTCGCTCGCATCCTTCATGTCCTACATCATGGAGAAGCGGATCTCGCGGCGGAAGCACGAGTTCGGGCACGGGGCGATCGAAGGCGTGGCCGGCCCCGAGGCGGCGAACAACGCCGGCGTCGGCGGGGCGATGATCCCGCTCTTCAGCCTCGGCATCCCGGGATCGGCGACGACGGCGCTGCTCCTCTTCGTCTTCACGATGTACGGACTCCAGCCGGGACCGCTGATCTTCCGCGACGATTCGGCGCTGATCTGGACGATCATCGCGAGCATGTACATCGGCAACGTCGCGCTCATCATCCTCAACCTCCCGCTCGTCGGCGTCTTCGTCAAACTGCTCAAGATGCCCAAGGAGATCCTCTTCTCCGCGATCCTCGTCCTCGTCGTCATCGGCGCCTACGCGATCGAGTTCAGCCTCTTCGGCCTCCTGCTGCTCGGCATCTTCGGGGTCATCGGCTACCTCATGGAGAAGGGCGGCATCCCGCTCGCACCGTCGATCCTCGCGCTCGTGCTCGTGCCGCTCCTCGAGGACAACTTCCGCCGGATGCTCCAGATCTCCGGCGGCTCGATCGCGCCCCTGTTCACCCGGCCGGTGTCCCTGGCGATCATCATCCTCATGCTCGCCGGCATTATCGGTCCGTTCCTCTTCCGCTGGTGGGTGCGCCGGCGGAAGCTGCTCGCCGACGTCAGCGTCGGCTGACCCGACCGCACACCGTCAGACACGAGAGGCAGGCTCCCATGGCACGGTCCATCGACACGGCAGAGGCGAACCCCATCGCCGAGGTGCGCGCCGGGCCGGACCCGGACCCGCCCGACGGCGGCAACCGCAGGTCCGCGGAGGCCCCGCCGGTCGGTGAGGCCCAGGAGGTCGGGGTGATCGCCCGCAGCGCGGCGATCCTCACCGCCCTCCAGGACTCGCCGCTGACCGCCGCCGAGGTGTGCCGACGACTCGGATACTCGAAGTCGACGACCTACCGGCTGCTCGCCGATCTGCGCACCCACCGGTTCATCGTCCGCGACCCCTCGGGTCTGCTGCGGCTGGGACCGTTCCCCGGGCGGCGGAGCATCGCGACGACGAACTCCGTGCTCGAGCACCTGCGGACGCGGGCGAGCGAGTCCGTGCAGCTGTGGGTCCGCGTCGGCGAGGACCGGGTGTGCGTGCGCAATGTCGAAGCCGACCACGAACTGCGGGTCACGCGCAGCGTCGGCACGATCCTCCCGCTCGTCGACGGCGGGTCCGCGGCGCTCGCCCTGTGCGGGCCGGGCAGCCCGCAGGAGTTCTACGCGACGAAGCAGGCCAGGGTCAAGGGGACCGCCTCGGCGAGCGTCGCCTTCACGGTCGGACCCACGGTCTTCGCGCTCTGCGTGTCCTATCCGCTCTCCCGCGAACCCGACAATGTCGCCGGGGCCTACCGCGGACTGCTCACGAGTGCCGCGACCGAACTGAAGTCGCTGCTCGACGGCAGCGAGGAGCTCAACGTCCTCCGCGACATCGCCCGCCTCTCGGTCGGGGCGGCCCGCGGCGGGCCCCGCTGACTCTGTCAGTGAAGCCACTAACGGGTCAGCCGGCGTCCTCGCCGAGGTAGAACGCCGTCGTGCGCTCCGCGGCGGCCCGTGCCTCGTCCTCAGGGGTACCGGCCAGCCGGGACGCCTCGGCCCAGCGATCGCTGACGATGCGGATGAAGTCGTGGGCGGGTTCGGCGTCGAACGTCGCCGCGTCGCGGGGCTCATCGCTGCGGGATTCGAGGTAGAGGGCGAGACCGAGGAACGAGAGGTCCCAGCCGACCCCGCCGGCACCGGGGCCGAACTGCGTCCAGAAGTCGGCGTCGGCCTCGGCGGTGAACCGGTGTTCGAGGGTGAGCCGGGCGTGGTGGCCGTCCTTGGCCATGCGCACGGCGACCTCGCTCTCATCACCGGCGCTCTCCCAGGTCAGGGTGAAGGACTCGCGGGGTTCGCAGGCCGTGATCGTGCCCTCGGCGTTGTCCTCGACGACGTAGCGGCCGCCGAGCCGGAAGTGACCGGCCACGGGCGCGAACCACTTGCCGAGGCGCTCGGGATCGGTGCACGCCTCCCAGAGGTTCTCCAGCGAGGCGGGGAAGGTCTGGGTCAGCGACTGCGCGGTGTGCCGGAGGCCGTCGGCGACGTCGACGGTGAGGGTGCGGGCGACGGAATCGGGTTGGGCGGCGATGATCTCGTCATCCGTGCGGTGCGCCATGCGTGCTCTTTCGGGTCGGTCGCCGGTGGTCGGCGCTTCTCATCATAGGCCCGCCCGGATCGCGGTCGTCCCCACCGCCTCGGCGCTGGGGTGTGGTTCGATGATCCCATGACTGCTGCACTCGAGACCCATCGCGCCCGCCTCGGCGACGGGGCGATCTACAACGGCCTGTGGATGATGTCGGCGGCCCCGGAGCTCGCGACGATCGGGGCGGCGGCCGGGTTCGACTACGTGTGCCTCGACCTCCAGCACGGTCTCGCCCGGGCCGGTGACGTCGTGCGCCTGTCCGATGCCGTCCGCGCGCACGGATCCGCGCTCGTCACGGCCCGAGTCGCGGCGAACCGGTTCACGGAGATCGGGCTGCTCGCCGACGCTGGCATCGAGGCGATCATCGTTCCCCTCATCGATTCGGTCGCCGACGCCGAGGCGGCCGTCGCCGCGCTCGACTACCCGAGTCGCGGCGGGCGCCGATCGTGGGGTCCGACCGTGGAGATCCTCACCGGCCAGGTGCGGGACTCCCGCGCCGCCCGTCCGCTCCTCTTCGTCATGATCGAGACCGCCGAGGCGCTCGCCGCCGTCGAGGACATCTGCGCGGTGCCCGGCGTCGACGGGGTCTACGTCGGCCCGGCGGACCTCGCGTTCGCCGTCGGCACGGTCCCGGGCCGGCCCAACGACGCCCACGCCGAGGCGCTCGTGCGCATCCGCACCGCCGCGGACTCCGCCGGCATCGTCCCGGGCATCCACTGCTCGACCGGGGCGGAGGCCAAGCTGCGGGAGGAGCAGGGATTCCGGTTCATCACCTCGGCGAGTGACATCGGGGCAGCCGGCCGGGCACTGCGGGAGGATCTCGCGGCAGCCCGCAGCTGAAGCCCTGCCGTCACAGGCCGGAGGGTGCCGTCAGCGGCGGAGATCGACGACGGTGCGCAGGCCCGGGGTGGGGTGGGCGAACTCCGCCGGCAGCTCGGTCAGCCCGATGGGGCCGCCGAGGATGTCGTCCCAGGGCAGCGCCGAGCCGGCGGTGGCGAGGAAGTCGACGGCGGCGGTGAGGTGCCGGGGTTCGTAGTTGTGGACTCCGGTGATCGTGCGCCACCCGCGGACGATGTGTTCGGGGTCGACGGTGACGTGCGGGCCGGGTGAGACGCTGCCGACGAGGACGGCGGTGCCGCCGATGCCGAGCGCGTCCAGGCACGTGCGGACCCCCGCCTGAGCGCCGGAGAGTTCGATGGCGACGTCGACGTCGGCAGGGGTGTCCCCGTCACCGGTGACGAGGACGTCGGCGCCCGCCGCAGCGGCGAGGGCGCGACGGTCAGGGGCGGGGTCGAACGCGGCGACCTCGGCAGCGCCGCGTGCCTTCGCAGCCGCGACCGCGGCGAGTCCGAGCATCCCGAGGCCGTTGACGAGCACCCGCCGTCCGGCCAGCTCCCCGGCGGCGTCGAGGGCGGCCATGACCGTGGCCACCGCACAGCCGGCGGTCGCCGCGACGGCGTCGGGCACGTGGGCGGGCACGGGAGCGACTGCGACGCCTGCGGACAGGAGGATGTGCGACGCGTAGGTTCCCGACAGGGCCCAGCCGGAGTCGGTCGCTTCGTGGCCGACCTTGGCGACCGCGGCGCATTTCGCGCTCAGTCCGCGCCGGCAGTTCTCGCACGCCCCGCACCCCGAGGTGACGGCGAAGACGACGCGCTCGCCGACGGCGAGATCGCCCCTCGTCGCCTCGATGACGCCGACGCCCTCATGGCCGAGCACCGACGGGCAGGCCCCGGAGCGATGGCCGGAGACCGTGTGGCGGTCAGATCCGCAGACGGTTGCGGCGCTCAGGCGCACGAGGCTCTCCCCGTCGGCGAGGTCCGGGATCGGCAGGGTCTGCCGGTCGAAGCGATCGCCGCCGAGCCAGACGAGCGCCTCGGCGGTCGTCGCCGCCGGGCCGGAGGCAGGATTCGGTGCGGCGGCGGTGCGATCCGCGGGAGGTGTCGGCGCGGTCGGTGTCGCGGTGGCAGTCGGGGCGGTCCGGGTCGCGGTGGTGCGGCGGCTGGCGCCCGCGGTCGCAGTCGAGGTCTGGTCGTCCATAGACGACCAGTTGACCAACCTCGGCGTGACTTGTCTACACAAGTCGCCCGAGTTCACGCACGCGCCACGATGATTTCATGCGCCGTTGTGACAGTTCACGGCCTGGCGTCATCGCCCGATCCACCACTGCGGGCCCGGTGTCCCGGCAACGCCTCGGCTCAGTGAACGACGGGTTCGTCGCGCGATTCCTCGGGAGAGACCGCTCCGATTCGCGCAGCTCTCATCCGTGCGGTGATGACAAGGGCGAGCCCGACAACGATCATCGTCATGCAGGTGACGAACACGGCGAAGGGAAAACCGACATGCGTCGTCGTGAATTCGACGCCGGTCACGGTGTCGCCGTGGCACTTCAGATACGGCAGAAGATAGTTGGAATCGATTCCGAAACCGAGGATCTCCTCACCCTGAAACGAGGACGGGCAGACGGGCGAGCCGTCACCGGAGTTCGACGCCCGATACCACGCCGCGTACTGGGCGAGGATGCCGAAAGGACCGATGACGCACGCCGCCATGAGCAGCCCGACGCCCCACCTGGCCATCCGCCCCGCGGATAGAGGCGCTCCCCACGTGACCAGCGCTTTCACGGCGACTGCGCAGAAGACACCGAAGAGGGCGACAGTGCTGATCACAGCAATCGCGATCGCGAAGAATGTGAGAATCGAGAGATTGCTGAACTCCGTGACGCCGAAGCCGCCGTTGGAGAACGTAGCTTCGCACGCATAGCCCCACACCCCGCGGCTGACGATCTCCATCTCCTTCACCTGGCCCATCGAGGCGAGGTCCGCGCACACGACGTCGACTCCGCGACTGCGTGCGTCGGAGAGTTCGACGAAGGAGAGAAGCGACTGCACGGCACCGAGAATCACGGCGACGACGAATCCGAGGCCGGGCAGCAGAAAGCCCCATTGGAGCAGGGTCAATCGGGGCAGCCTGCGCCGGTTCTCCGGTCCGGTCTGCCGCACGCCGCGCTTCCTTCTCACGAGCTCACCCTAGCCGACGCTGACGCCCGGTCCCGAGGACGCTGCCGCGGTTTCCCGAACCCCCTGACCTTGCGGTCCACGGGCCCCGCGCCCCGCCTCGGCGGGAGTATCGTGAGGACATGGCGCACGCGCAGATGTTCGACGACGATGACCCGGTGCTCGCGCGGTTCCGCACGCTCGCGCTCGGGTATCCCGATGCGCAGGAGAAGGTCTCGCACGGTCGTCCCGCGTTCTTCACGAAGAAGGTCTTCGCGTACTTCGGCGGCACGGAGAAGCACGTCACCGGAGAGATGGAGCAGCATCCGCACGCCGTCCTCGTCCTGCTCGATCCCCTCGACGCCGAGGTGATGCTCGAGCGGGACGACACGTTCGTCCCGATGTACCTGGGTCCCACCGGCTGGATCGGCATCGACATCGACGACCTCGACGATGACGACCTCGGCGAACTCGTTGCCGATTCGTACCGCAGCACCGCTCCGACGCGGTTGGCCCGGCTCGTCGAGCCGGAGGCGGAGTCGCAGTCCTGAGACAGCGCCGACGCCGCGAACGGGTGCGGTCGTGCGCTGACGGTCGTAGGGTGGAAACATGACTGAATCCGGCAACGGCACCCCGATTCCCACCGTCGACCTCAACGATGGACGCCCGATCCCGCAGATCGGCCTCGGCACCTACGCGATGACCGGTGACGAGGGCGT
>NZ_BAAAMB010000003.1:305230-337097 GCF_039528855.1 Brevibacterium sanguinis
CCGGCGGCTACCGACTGCTCGACACCGCGGTCAACTACCAGAACGAACGCGAAGTCGGTCGTGCGATCGCCGAGAGCCCCGTCCCCCGCGAGGACCTCTTCGTCACGAGCAAGATCCCCGGCCGTCACCACGGCTTCGACGAGGCGATCGCGAGCACCGAGGAATCCCTCGCCCGACTCGGCCTCGACCGACTCGACCTCCACCTCATCCACTGGCCCAACCCCAGCGTCGGCAAGTACGTCGACACGTGGCGCGGCCTCATCGAACTGCGCGACCGCGGACTCGTGACATCGATCGGCGTCTCGAACTTCACCGCGGACATGCTCACCGAGCTCATCGAGGCCACCGGCGTGACCCCGGCCGTCAACCAGGTCGAGCTCCACCCGTACTTCCCGCAGACTGCGCTCGTCGACTTCCACCGGTCGATCGGCGTCCAGACCGAATCCTGGTCACCGCTCTACCGCGACGGCGGACTGTTCGCCGAAGACCCCATCACCGAGGCGGCGGCCGCCCACGGCGTCGAACCGGCCCAGGTGGTGCTGCGCTGGCACGTCGAGATCGGCAGCATCCCGATCCCGAAGTCCGCGAACCCGGCCCGCCAGCGGACGAACGCCGACATCTTCGGCTTCAGCCTCACCCCCGCCGAGGTGGCCGCGATCTCCGGACTCGAGCGCGGCCGGATGAAGGACCGGGACCCGTTCACGCACGAAGAGATGTGACTCACCGCCGGCAACTCAGCGGGTCACGGTCTCCCGCGCCTTCGCATCCGCCCGCCGGGTCCGCAGGTTGCGGATGACCGCGGCGACGAGCGGGTAGGCGAGTGCCACGAGCGCCGCGAGGGTGAGGATGAGCGAGAGCGGCTGCTGGAACATGATGAGCAGGCTGCCGTTGCCCAGCGCCGAGGTCTGCACGAGGTACTTCTCGAGCAGCGGGCCGAGCACGAGGCCGAGGACGAACGGCGCGGCGGGGAAGTCGAAGCGCTTCATGAAGTAGCCGAGCAGCCCGGAGAAGAACACGATCCACAGGGTGAACATGTTGTTGCCGAGCGCGAAGGCCCCGATGAAGCTCATCATCAGCACGATCGGATAGAGGTAGACGTAGGGGATCCGCAGGATCTGCGCGAACACCGGCGCCATCGGCAGGTTGAGCACGAGCAGGATGAGGTTGCCGAAGAAGAAGCTCACGAGCAGACCCCACACGAGGTCCGGCTCCTGCTGGAAGAGCAGCGGGCCCGGCTGCAGACCGAAGATGACGAACGCGCCGAGGAGCACCGCCGTCGTGCCGCTGCCGGGAATGCCGAGGGCGAGGGTCGGGATGAAGCTCGCGTTCGCGGCCGCATTGTTCGCCGCCTCCGGAGCCGCCACCGCTTCGGGTGCGCCCTTGCCGATGAACTGCCGGAACCGGCTCACCTGCTTCTCGACGCCGTAGGCGAGGAACGTCGCGAGCGTCGCCCCGGCGCCCGGCAGGACTCCGACGGTGAACCCGAGCCCGGTGCCGCGCACCGTCGACGGGAACGCCCGCCGCAGCTCCTCCTTCGTCACGAGCAGATCCCGGAAACCGGCGCGGATGGGCTTCTCCCCGCCTCGGCGGATCTGGTGGAGGACCTCACCGACGGCGAAGATGCCGATCATCACGGCGACGAAGTCGAGGCCGGAGAGGAGATTGACGCTGCCGAACGTGAATCGGGCCGTGGAGAATCCCGAGGCGACCCCGACCATCGACACGAGCAGCCCGGCCGCGGCCATGGTGATGCCGCGCAGGATGTTCTCCCCGGCGAACGACACGATCGTCGCCATGCCGAGGAGGATGATCGCGAGGTTCTCGGCCGGACCGAAGTTGAGGGCGAACCGGGCGATCGGCTGGGCGAGCGCGATGAGGCCGATGAGGGAGACGATGGCGGCAAAGAACGATGCGAGCGCCGAGATCGCCAGAGCCGCTCCGGCTCTGCCCTTCCGCGCCATCTGATAGCCGTCGATCGTGAGCACGACGCTCGAGGAGTCGCCGGGCGTCGAGATGAGGATCGAACTGATCGACGACCCGTACTGGGACCCGTAGTAGATGCCGGCGAGCATGATGAGCGCGGTCACCGGGTCGAGGGTGAGGGTGACGGGCAGGAGGATCGCGACACCGGTGGTCGATCCGAGGCCGGGCAGCAGGCCGATGACGGTGCCGAGCAGCACGCCGACGAAGCACCACAGCAGATTCTCCGGGCTGACTGCGGTCTCCAGCCCGAGCATGAGATTGTCGATCATGAGCACTCCTCAGATCAGGCCGAGCATCCCCGTCGGCATGGGAACCGAGAGGACGAGGCCGAAGACGATGTAGACGAACACGGCGGCCCCGATCGTCGCCGCCGCCGAGGTCCACCACTTCTGCTTCTCCACGACGATGAGGAGGAAGAGGATCGCCAGGGACAGCGCGATGATGAGGCCGAGGACCGGAACGAGGGCGAGAGCGACGCCGAAGGTCGCGAAGATGACGAACGGCGCGCGGTTGCGCTGCTTCTCCGTGCGACCGAACGTGTCGACCTCGTCCCCGTCGGCCGAGACCGCCTCGGAGGCGGAGTCGATCGACTCCGCGGCCGTGGCCTCGATGTCCTCGACGGCGGACATGATCCGTCCGCCCGAGGTCCCGACGCGGGCGAAGAAGAGGCGGAAGATCTCCGCCACCGAGGCGAGGAAGATGAAGGTGCCGGTGAGGAACGGCAGCAGCCCCGGACCCACCTCGCCGCTGTCGACGCTCAGCCCGTAGCCGATCCCCATGACCGCCGCCACGGCGCCGACGACCCCGAGGATCGCGGTGCCGATGACGTCGGAGACCTCCGGTCTGTTGCGCGGCGGATTCTTCGCGGTGACCGTGTTCATGTCTCCTCCATTCCGTTCATCGCGTCTCGGCCGGCGCCGAGGCGGTCGCCCCGGTCGCCCCGGTCGTCGCGGTGTCCGCGGTGGCCGTGTCCCGGCGCGAGGCGGCCATCGCCACAGCGAGGTCGAACGCGTGCTGGCTCGGGCTGAGATCGGCGGTGCGGGTGCCGACGATCCCGTGCGCCGTGCCGTGGGCGGGGGTGGCGATGGGGATGGGCAGACCGCCGTGGACGGTCACCCCCTGGTCGAAGCCGAGCAGCTTCATCGCGATCTGCCCCTGGTCGTGGTACATCGTCACGACCCCGTCGTAGTCGCCGCCGGCGGCCCGGCCGAAGAGCGTGTCGCACGGGAACGGCCCCTCGACGTCGATGCCGCGGGTGCGTGCCAGCTCGATCGCCGGGGCGATGTCCTCGATCTCCTCCCGCCCGAACTTCCCGCCCTCGCCGGCGTGCGGGTTGAGCGCACAGACGGCCAGCCTCGGTGTCGGTGTCCGCGTCTCCCGGACGACGCGGTCGAGGAGCTCGATCGTCTCGAGCACCCGGCCGGCGCGGATGCCCGCGGCGATCCGGGACACCGGCACATGGGAGGTGACGCGGGCGGTGACGAGCGAGGAGATGAAGTTGAGTTCGGAGGTGAAGCCGGTGAAGCCGATGCGCTTGGCGAACCACCGCAGCTCATCCTCCTCGGTCATCCCGGCCTGCCCCATCGCGCCCTTGTTGAGCGGGAGGAAGAGCACGCCGTCGGCGCGCCCGGCCGTCCACAGGTCGAGCGCGGTGCCGAGGTCGGAAAGCGCCCGCTCGCCGGCTGCCGTGCTCACCACTCCGGGCGGAATCTCCGGACCGTCGTAGGCGGTGCCGAGGAACTCGATGGCATCGACGTCGGGCACGGTCACCCCGGCGGTGTCGGCGAAGGCCTCGAGCTCCTCGGGCGTCGCGGTGATGAGGACATCGGCCCGTGAGCGGTTCTCCGGGTCGGCGAGCAGCCGGGCCAGCAGCTCGGGGCCGACCCCGGAGAGGTCGCCGGGCACGAAGACGAGGCGAGGGCGGGGCAGTGTCGCGGTCATCTCGGCGCTCACTGTCCGATCGCCTCACGCAGCTCCTGGTCGTTCTCCCCGAGGTACGTCGTGAAGTCGTCCCCGTAGGCGACATTGGGCTGCATCATGTTGTCCTCGATGTACTTCGTGTACGCCTCGGACTCCGCGAACTTCTGCGACTGCTCGATCCAGTACTGCTTCGCCTCGTCGGGAATGTCGCCAGGGGCGATGACGCCGCGGAACTGGGCGAACGCGACATCGATGCCCTGCTCCTTCGCCGTCGGGATGTCCTTGAGCGCGTCGTACTCGTAGCGCTCCTCGGCGGCCGCGCACAGCGGTTTGAGATCGCCGGACTCGAGCTGACCGGTGACCTCGCCGGGATTGACGGAGATCGCCTCGACCTGACCGCCGAGGACGGCGGTGATCACCTCGGCGCCGGATTCGAAGGGCACCCGGTCGAACTTCGCCCCGGTCGCCTTCTCCATGAGCGTGAAGGTGATGTTGTCGAGGCCGGTGGCACCGGAGATCGCGACGACCGTGCGCTCGTTCTGCGCCTTGTCGGTGAGGTCCGAGCACGTGTTGAGCGGGGAGTCGGCCTTCGTGACGATGAGCGTGTAGTCGTCGCCGAGCTTCATGATCGGCGTGAAGCTCTCGTACGTGAACTCGACGTCCTGGGTCGCCGGCAGGGCGAGCATCGCCGTCTCCGTCGCCAGCAGGTAGCTCGGGTCCCCGCTGCGGCCGAGGAACTCCGAGTACCCGACCGCGCCGGAGCCGCCGTCGATGTTCTGCACGGTGATCGTCTTGCCGGTCGCCTCCTCGAGACCCGAGGCCGTCGCGCGACCGGCGATGTCGCTGCCGCCGCCGGCGGCGAAGGGCACGATCATCGTGACATTGCCGGGAGGCTCGTAGCCTCCGTCTGATGAGCCCGAGGACCCCTGACCGCACGCGCTGAGGGCGAGCGTCAGGGTGCCGGCCACGGCGGCAGCGGTGAGCAGTTTCTTCGAATGCATGTCCATCTCCTTTGACAGAACGTCCAGATCGGTGGTGCCGGTGGTGCCGGAGCGAGGGTCACTCCGCGGTGGGCAATGAGGCACGCACCTCCTCGAGCCAGCGGTCGGATTCGGGAGTCGCCCCGTCGAGGCGGTCGACGACGTCGATGAGGAACGAGAGGTTCCCGTGGTTGTCGAGTGCGGTCTCGATCTCGTCGATGTCGCCGCGCAGGATGACCTCGAGCATGTGGGCGTGCCGGGCGACGTTGCCGTCGAGATCCTCGATCTCCCGGCGCGCCTGGTTGTTCAGGGCCATGCACATCTGCAGCTGCATCGCCATCGCCCGGTACGTCGATTCGATGCGGGCGTGGCCGGCGAGGCCGACGACGGCGTAGTGGAACTCGAAGCCCGCCGCGACCATGTCGCCCTCGGACCCGGAGTCGGCGATCTCCCGCATCGTCTCCAGCGCCGCCTCGCACCGGGCGACCCGGTCGGGGACGAGGGTCGGCAGGGCGAGGCGCAGCGCCATCGATTCGAGTTCGCGGCGCAGGGTGGCGATCTCGAAGACGTCGTGCTGGGTGATCGACATGATGCGGACCCCCTTGCGGGGAGTGTGCTCGACGAGTCCGGTGTGGGCGAGTTCCTTGAGCGCCTCGCGCAGCGGCGGACGGGAGATGCCGAGTTCTGCGCACAGGCGCTCCTCGACGAGACGCTCACCGGGAAGGTAGTTGCCTTCGAGGATGGTGCGTTCGAGAGCCTGCCGTGCCAGCACCGACAGGCTGGGTTGGGAGGGAAGGAGAGTCGACACTTTTGAATAGATCCTCTTTTGTATACAGTAGTGCAAAGACTGTAACGCGGATCACAGCACGAATCAATGGGGTGTTTCGGCGAAGTGTCGCCTCGCAGCGACTCGGTGGTCGGTGATTCCTACAGGATCGATGGCGATGTGAGGAGATCTCATGAACGAGAATGCGACAGGCGGGGGAGCGCTGGCCGGGGTGACGGTCCTCGAGCTCGGGGTCTTCATGGCCGGGCCGTTCGCGACGATGCAGCTGGCCGACCTCGGCGCCCGGGTCATCAAGATCGAGAACCCCGACGGCGGCGACCAGACGCGCAGCACTGGCCCGTACGTCAGCGGAGAGAGCGTGCCGAACATGCTCCTCAACCGCAACAAGGAGTCGATCACCCTCGATCTCAAGGACCCGACCGGTCGGGAGGCGTTCATGCGCCTCGTCGAGCGCGCCGACGTCGTCGTCGAGAACATGCGCCCGGGTGTCATGGCCCGCCTCGGCACCTCGTACGAGGAGGTGGCCGCGCGCAACCCCCGCATCGTCTACGCCTCGGCGTCGGGCTGGGGGCAGGACGGGCCGCTGGCGCCCCTCGCCGGCCTCGACATCATGGCACAGGCCCGCAGCGGGCTGATGAGCATCACCGGGTTCCCCGACTCCCCGCCGGCGAAGGTGGGGGTGCCGATCTGCGATCTCACCGCCGCGATGTACGTGGCCCTCGCCGTCACCGCAGCACTCGTCGAACGGGACCGGTCCGGTCAGGGACAGCACATCGACGTCTCCCTCTTCGAAAGCGGAGTCTCCTACGCCGTGTGGGAGGCCGCCGCGTACTTCACGGACGGGACGATCGGGCGCCCCAACGGCTCGGCACACCAGAACCAGGCGCCCTACCAGGCGGTCCACTCCGCCGACGGGTTCGTCACCGTCGGGGCGAACACCCCGCGGAACTGGGAGCGGTTCTGTGCCGCCCTCGGACTCGAGGACCTGCTCGACGACGCGCGATTCGAGCAGTCCTACGACCGTCTCACCCACCGGGAGGCGCTCATCGCCCGCGTCGAGGAGAAGACGCAGGCGATGACGACCGACGAGATCGTCGAGGTCCTCAACGCGGCCGGAGTGCCGTGCGCGCCGATCAGCGACTACGGCGAGGTCTTCACCGACGACCATCTCCAGGCCCGCGACTTCTACTGGGACTCCGACCACCCGGTCGCGGGAACCGTGCGGCAGATCGGCTCGCCGATGCGCCTCTCGCGCACCCCCGCCCGTCGCGGTCCGGCCGGCCCCTCCCTCGGAGCCGACAACGCGCTCCTCGACGACCTCGGGTTCACGCCCGAGGAGCTGACGAAGCTCAGGGGACAATGAGCGAGACGACTGACGAGCGCCCGGACCCAGCGTCCCGGGTGACCACGACGACGAGCAAAGGAGCTCGACCATGACCGACTATGCCCCCGAGACGAGCACCGAGGACCTCCTCGTCGACCTCGACGACGGTGTCCTGACGATCACCTTCAACCGACCCGCGGCGCGCAATGCGATGACGTGGGACATGTACATGGGCCTCGCCGAGGCGTGCGAGGAGGCCGACTCCGACGCGGCGGTGCGCGTCATGGTGCTGCGCGGCGCCGGTGACAGGGCGTTCGTCGCCGGCACCGACATCGCCCAGTTCACGGACTTCGACGGCCCCGCCGGCGTCGCCTACGAACACCGGATCTCCGAGGTGCTCACCCGCCTGCGCGCCGTCGACGTGCCCGTCATCGCCGCGATCGACGGCTACTGCGTGGGCGGGGGACTCGGCATCGCCGCGTGCGCGGACCTGCGGGTGGCCTCGCCGACCTCACGGTTCGGGGTGCCGATCGCCCGCACCCTCGGCAACTGCCTCTCCGGGGACACCCTGAGCCTGCTCATCGAGCTCCTCGGCCGCGGCCGCGTCGTCGACATGCTCCTGCGCGCCCGCCTCATCGAGGCCGACGAGGCGCACACCGCCGGGTTCCTCGGCCTCGTCACCGACGATGTCGATGCGGCGGCGGCCGAGTGGGCGGAGACGCTCAAAGGGCACGCCCCGCTGACGATGTGGTCGGTCAAGGAGGTCGTCCGACGCCTCTCGGACTCCGGCGGGTCGATCGACGACGCCGATGTCATCGAGCGGATCTACGGCTCCGAGGACTTCCACAACGCCGTCGGCGCCTTCATCGCCAAGACCCCGTACGAGTGGACGGGACGCTGAGCCTGCGTCGCTGAGCGGCTCGCGGCGACCGGCGGCCCCTCCCGCGCCCCGGCCGCGCCGCTCACTGCGGGTCGTAGGTGCGGATGACCTGCGAGTCGTCGCGTCGGGCGAGACCGGCGTCAGCCGCCTCGGCGAACTTCCTCCCGGCCACCGGCAGCAGGGCGAGGTCGATGTCGAGGTCGGCGGCCACCTCGGCGACGAGATCCGTGTCCTTGACGAAGATGCTCACGGCACTGGCGACGGGGGCCTCGAGGCCCTCGAGCATGCGCGGTCCGCGGTCGCCGAGCATCCACGACTGCCCGGCACCGGCGGTCATCGCGGCGAGCACGGACTCCTCGTCGAGGCCGAGCCGATCCGCCAGGGACAGGGCCTCGGCGGCGGCGACGATGTGGACGGCGCACAGCAGCTGGTTGACCGCCTTGTACGCCTGACCGTCACCGACCCGCTCACCGCAGTCGATGAGCGTGCCGAGCGCCTCGAGCACGGACCGGCGGGATTCGAGCACCGCGGTCGGACCGGAGGCGAGGAGGCGCAGGGTGCCGGACCGGACCCCGGCGATGCCGCCGGTCACGGGCACGTCGAGGACGGCGATGCCGTGGGCGGCGGCGGACTCGGCGGCGCGGCGCACGGCGTCGGGGCCGACCGTGCTCATGATGACGAGCACGGACTCCTCCGGCATGAGCGCGAGCAGTCCGGGGGTGTCGGTGCTCGGGTCGCCGGTCAGGGCGGCCTCGAGCTGCGCGCCGTCGGCGACCATGACGATGACGGTGCCGGCCGTCGCCGCCGCCAGTGGTTGCGCTGCGGTCGTCAGCCCCGCCGCGGCGGCACGCTCCCGCGGACCGGGGAAGGGGTCGACACCGGTGACGGTGAGACCGGCGGCGTGCAGGCGCAGCGCCATCGGCAGGCCGATGGCTCCGAGGCCGAGGAACGTCACGTGCTCGGACATGGATCCTCCAATGGATCGGTGGGGTCTAGTGGAAGTAGAGGCCTCCGTTGATGCTCAGCGTCTGGCCGGTGATGTGGCCGGCGCCTTCGCTGATGAGGAACGCGACGGTCGCGGAGACGTCCTCGGGCACGGAGATGCGCCCGAGCGGAGTGGCCGCCCCCATCGCGTCACGGCGCGCGTCGTCGAGGGGACCGCCCATGATGTCGGTGTCGACGGGTCCCGGGGCGATGGTGTTCGCGGTGACCCCGTGCGGACCGAGTTCGAGGGCGACCCCGCGCATCAGCCCGATGATCCCCGCCTTCGCTGCGGCGTACGCGGTCTTCGAGAACGTGCCGCCGCCCTTCTGCGCCGTCACCGAGGAGAGGCCGACGATCCGACCGAGCCTGTTGGACGCCATGATCCGGCCGAAGGCCTGGGTGACGAGGTGGGTGGCCGTGAGGTTGTTCGCGATGACCCGGGTCCACTCGTCGTCGGTGATCTCGAAGTAGGTCACCGAGGAGGAGACGCCGGCGAAGTTCGCGAGCGCGACGATCTGGGGCAGGTCGGATTCGAAGGCGGCGGCCGCCTCGGCGATGGCCGTCGAATCGGTGACGTCGACCCCGGCGCCGCGTGCCGCGATCCCGTGGGCCGCAGTGAGCTCGGCGGCGAGTGCCGTGGCCTCGTCCTCCCGCCGGGCGATGAGCCCGAGGTTCCAGCCGGCCTCGGCGAGCCGGTGGGCGGTGTGCCGGCCGATGCCGTTGGCGCTGCCGACGCCGGTGAGCACGGCGGTCCGCTCGGCGGGGAACTCAGGCCCGGGCTGGGCCGATCCGGTCTGGGCGGATTCGGTCATGGGGTGGCACCTTTCGTCGACGGCGCGGCGGGGCGGGGTGAGGTGGCGAGCAGGCCTGCGAGGTACGTCCGGTTCTCCGCGCAGACGCCGAGGCTGTCGCCGCCGTACTGCTCCATGAGGAACGGTCCGTCGAATCCGAGCTCGACGGCGCGGGCGACCATCGCGCGGTAGTCGATGAGGCCGTCGCGCAGGGTGGTCGGATGGGCGGTGAACCACGAGCCGTCGGCCGCTTCGTCGCGCTGGTAGTTCTTCATGTGCCAGTAGTTCGCATACGGCAGCGTGGCCTCGTGCATCTCCCGCCAGTCCTCGATGGGCCGGTGGAGGCGGATGAGGTTGCCGATGTCGGGGTTGAGGCCGACGGTGTCGAGCCCGATCTCCTCGATGAGGCGGACGGCGGAGGCGGCGGTGCCGAGGTACGTGTCCTCGTACATCTCCAGCGACATCGGCAGTCCCACCTCGGCGGCATGACGGCCGAGCTCACGCAGCCGGGTCACGGCGAGCGCGCGGATCTCGGGATCGTCGGGGTCGGTCCAGCCCGGTGCCGTCCAGAACCACAGCGCCCGCTTCTGCGCGGGGGTGAAGGGCTGGTGGAGTCCGGTGGAGTAGACCCGGCAGCCGAGTTCCGCGGCGGCGTCGATCGTCCGGTGGGCGTAGGCGAGGTTGTCCTCGCCGTGCGCGGGGTCGATGACGGACCGGCGCTGGACGTGGACGGCGGCGAAGTCGATTCCCGCCGAGGCGGCTGCGGCGGCCAGGTCGGCCCGCCGCTGCGGGGTGAGGTCGCCGGGTCGGATGTGGCTGTCGGCGATCTCGAGGGCGGTGAATCCGAGACCCGCGACGGTTTCGGCGACGCGTTGCCAGGCCGTGGGGTCGGCATCGTGAAGGGCGAGGCCGTCGCGGTCGACGGGGGAGAAGCCGTGCATGCAGCAGGCGATCATACTCATGTGTCCTCACTCTTCTTCATGCCGGGACTCCTCTTCGTCCCGGGCCGGGTCAGGCGTCGGGTGGCTGCGGGTCCTCGACGAGGGCGCGGTGGGCGACCATGCGCAGGTGGTGGCGCATCGCGGCCTCGGGGGCGGTGGGGTCGGGGGAGGCGAAGGCGTCGAGGATCGCGCGGTGTTCGGCGATCGCCTCGTCGACGTCGGTGATGCCGTGGGGCAGGGCCTGGCGCAGGCGGTGGACCTGGGCGCCGAGGTCGGACGACATCTTCATGAGGTACCGGTTGCCGCAGCCTTCGAGGATGACGCTGTGGAAGGCGCGGTCCTTCGCGTAGTAGTCCTGGGCGGCGGCGACCTCGATGCGGCGGGCGGCGTCGGGATCCTCGGCGGAGTCCGCGGCGGTCTGCGCGGCCTCGCGGACGCGGGTCCCGGCCTGCTCGTGGTCGGCATGGGCATCCTCGAGTGCGCGCAGGAACGCGGCGTCGGCGGGGGTGGCGAGCCGTGTCGCCGCGGTCTCGATAGTTTCGCGGGCGACGAAGAGCTCGTCGAGCTGTCCGCGGTCGAGCGGCGGTGCCACTCGGTAGCCGCGGAGGGCTTCGCGGACGACGAGGCCGGTGCGCTCGAGGTCGACGAGGGCTTCGCGGACCGGGGTCGGGGAGACGTCGAGGAGCCGGGCCAGGCCGTCGATCGACACGCGCTCGCCGGCGGTCAGCTCACCGGTGAGGAGGATCTCGAGGATGTGGTCGTAGACGTGGTCGCGCAGGCCTCGCCTCTCGATGTCGGGGCGGCGGATCTCGGGGAGTGAACTCATGGGGACAGCTTAATGACGTCGGGAAGCTCGTCGAGGATCGCAGGGACCGCTGCCGGGTCGTGGGCGAAGCGGCCGAGGAAGAGGCCGTCGACGGCCGCCCCGAGGCGGGTGAGCAGTCCGGGGCGGGCGCTGCCGCCGTAGATGAGACGGAAGTCGAGGCCGGGGAACTGGGCGCGGGTGCGCGAGCGCACGACGGTGCACACCGCGGCGATGTGGTCGACATCCGCCGGATCGGCGGCCCCGATCGCCCACACCGGTTCGTAGGCGATGACGACGGTGAGCGGGCGGGGGAGGTCAGCGGTCGCGGTCGGCAGTGCCGAGCGGATCTGGACCATCACCTCGGCGGCGGCCTCCTCAGCCGGGACTGCCTCGACCTCCCCGACGCAGAGGACGGGGATGAGTCCGTGACGCAGGGCGGTCGCGGTCTTCTCCCTGATGAGGCCCTCGGTCTCGGAGAAGTGACGGCGGCGCTCCGCGTGCCCGATCTCGGCGAACCGGCACCCGAGTTCGGCGAGCACGGCGGCCGAGACCTCGCCGGTCCAGGCCCCGGAGTCGTGGGCGGCGACGTTCTGCGCGCCGATGAGCACGCGGCCTGCGGCCTCGAGGCACGCCGGGATCGAGGGGAACTGCGGGAGGAGGAAGAGCCCTGCCGCGCCCGAGGTGAGCGCCGGGTGGTCACGGGTCAGCGCGGTCACCTCGGCGAGCCAGTCGAGGGTCTGCCGGTGGCCGAAGTACATCTTCAGGCTGGTGCCGAGGAGCCGATCGGGCAGGGGAGAGGTGACCGCGTCGTCCATGGGTCAGCGGGACTCGTACGCGCTGATCTCGGCGACCTTGTCGTTCGAGGCGCTTGTCGGGTCGAACGTGTAGCCGATCCACTCGCGTGCCAGGCGCCGGGCGAGTTCGACGCCGATGACGCGCTGGCCCATGCAGAGGACCTGGGCGTCGTTGGAGAGCACGGAGCGTTCGACGCTGAAGGAGTCGTGGGCGGTAGCCGCGCGGATGCCCTTGACCTTGTTCGCCGCGATCGCCACGCCTAGTCCGGTCCCGCAGATGAGGATCGCGCGGTCGGCGTCGCCGCGGGCGACGATCTCCGCGGCGGCGGTCGCGATCGAAGGATAGAACGTGTGCGACTGTGCGTCGACGCCGACGTCGGTGACCGCGGAGATGCGCTCATCGGCCTCGAGGTCGGCTTTGATGACCTCTTTGTAGTCGAACCCCGCATCGTCGGAGCCGACGACCACTCGCAGTGTCATGATCGGGTTGCCTTTCGTTCGGTCGGTGCCAGGGGCGGTGATGTCGTCAGTGGGGCGGCGCGGCGGGTGAGCTCCTCGGCGACGACCGAGGCGATCATCGCGAGCGAGACCGCGCCGGGGTCGGGGGTGCCGAGGCTCTTGTCCCCGTGGGAGCGGGCGCGGCCGCGGCGGGCGACGAGGTCGGCGGTGGAGTCGGCGCCGCGGTCGGCGGCATGGGCGGCGCGGGCGGCTGCCGCGGCGATGAGGGGAAGCGGGCTGGTGCTGTCTGGGGCGGGGTTGTCCGGGGCGACGCTGTCCCGGCCGGGTGCGGCGGCTTCGGCGACCGCCTCGGCGAATTCGTCGGCCAGGGGGGCCAGCGCATCGACGAGGGTCTTGTCGCCGACCTCGACCCTTCCGAACGCGCGGACGTCGTCAAGGGTCGTCGCCAGCACGGCGGCGACGCCCTCGGGGGTGGGGTCGTCGTCGACGGCTGCGGCGAGTGAGCTGAGGATGCGCCCCCAGATGGCGCCGGAGGTGCCGCCGCCGACGTCGGCCCAGGCCTCACCGGCGACGCGGAGGACGGCGCCGGCCGACTGGTCGTGGGCGGCGGCCGCTTCGGCTTCGAGGGCAGCGGCCTTCGAGCCGCGCTGCATGCCGATCCCGTGATCGCCGTCGCCGGCGATGCTGTCGAGGTGTCCGAGGTCGTCCGCGGCGTCATCGATAGACACGGCGATGCGAGTGAGGACCGCTGCGATCTCCCGGCCGAGCGCCCGCGACCGGGCGGTGGGGCGGGGACTGCCGGCATCGCCGCCTGCCGCCGCTGCCGGCGCGGACGTGTCGGGCGCGGCGGTGTCTGGGGCCGCGGCGTCTCGATCTCCCGCGTCTGCCGTCGTCGCGTCGTCGTCCTCGACTCTCTCGTGGGTGAGGCCGAGGGCGCCGCGGGTGAAGGCCGCCGAGGAGCAGGGGGCGTCCCAGAGGGGCGCGAGTTCGTCGTCGAGCCACACGAGGGTGAGGGAGAGGCCGGCCATGTCGAAGCTCGTGCAGAACTCGCCGACCTCGGGGTCGACGATGACGAGTCCGGCCTCGCGCAGGAGCGGGTCGATGAGCCCGTAGAGGAGGTAGAGCTCCTCGTATTTCACGGTGCCCAAGCCGTTGAGGATGGGCACGACCCGTCCCGAGGTCACGGGCGCCTCGGCGAGGAGTCGGGTGACGAGGAGATCGGCGAGCTCCGATGCGGTGGGGAGGGGGACGTCGTCGATGCCGGGTTCCCCGTGGATGCCGAGGCCGACTGCCATGCGGCCGTCCGGGACGGTGAAGAGGGGAGCGTCGGCGCCGGGCAGGGTGCAGCCGGAGAAGGCGACGCCGATCGAGCGGGTGCGGTCGTTCGCCGAGGCGGCCAGGCGTTCGACCTCGGAGAGGTCGAGTCCCGCCTCGGCGGCGGCTCCGGCGACTTTGAAGACGGCGAGGTCCCCGGCGATGCCGCGGCGGCGGTCGATCTCGTCGGCCGGGGCGCTGAAGATGTCGTCGGTGACGACGACGGTGCGGGTGTCGATGCCCTCGGCGCGCAGCTGCTCCTGGGCCTGGTCGAAGTTGAGGACGTCGCCGGCGTAGTTGCCGTAGCTGAAGAGGACGCCGCGGCCCTGGTCGCTCGCGCGGGCGACGGAGAGGATCTGCTTCGTCGACGGGGAGGCGAAGACGTTGCCCATCGCCGCGCCGTGGGCGAGGCCGTGGCCGACGAGACCGGAGAACGCGGGGAAGTGTCCGCTGCCGCCGCCGATGACGAGCGAGACGGTCGGCGCGGGAGCGCGGGTCGAGCGCACGACCCCGCCGGGCACCGCACGCACCCAGCGCGCGGCGGCGAGGCTGAGTCCGCGTGACATGTCGGCGACGAAGTCATTCGGGTCATTGAACAATCGGGCCACGAGCTCCCCTTCGAACCAGTTCCTATTTCAAAGATCCTATAGGATTATTTGCCGGACGCAAGACCCCGGGGGTTGCGCGGACGTCGACGCGTCAGGGCATCAGCGACAGTGCCACTGCGCAGATGCTGCGATCCTCCCCGTTCGCCAGATCCATCCCGAGTGCATCCTCGAGCTCTCTGCGGTGTGAGCGGGCTGTGTTCCGATGGACGCCGAGCCGAGCGGCCGCCCGAGCCACGGACGGCGAATCGACGAACGCCGCCAGAGCGTCGAGCAGAGCGGTTTCGTCTCTGCGCCCGCGAATCGGACCGAGCACTGCCTCGGCGATGGCCGTGGAATGGGCGGGCGGCACGAGGAGGCCGAGGTCGCTCAGTCGTGGCGGGCCGAGGAAGCGAACTCCGGCAGACCCTCGGTGTGAGGGCGGCGCAGGGGCGGCATGCTCAGGCGCATCGTCGTCAGGGCTCGCCGGATCGACGTGGAGACCGACGAACAGTGACAGCGCCGAGGTGTGACGCACGGCTTCGCTGACGAGCACGCTGTCTCCGGCTTCCGCATTCACCGCCTCGACGAGTTCGTCGAGATGGGTTTCGGATTCCCGTACTTCACGGCCGTTGCGGGCAGCAGGCAGGCCGGCTGCGGCCGAGGTTTCCGAGCCGTTCCGGGGCGGGTCGGTCGGCTTCGACGCCGACCATCGCACCGCGGAGAACGGGGCCAGCAGGAGCAGGACGGTGCGCTCGGTCTCCACCGGGAAGACGACGACGTGATCGTGGAGAATCCGCATCAGACGCCAGGTCAGGAGGTGACGGCGGATCGGACTCCGAGCGCGGACGCTGAGCATCCGCATGCCCGTCGTGCTGTCGACGCCGAGGTCCGCGAGCGCTGTCATGATCTCCGCGGATGCGTGGCTGCCCGTCTGCCGCAGGGCCGCAAGAAGAGCATCGGTCTTCTCGCTCCGCGGCAGACCGATGCTCAGGCTGCGAGCGAGCACCATTCCCAGGATCGCGGCCGCGGGAGTGAGTGCGGTGCGCAGTGTGGCGGGAGTGAACACCGGCGCCGGAGTCCCGGACTGCACTGTGCTCGGCCCCGGGCTGTCGAGGCAGTGCAGGTGCCATTGCTCGTCCTCGCCGATGTTGAGTGGCAGCGAGAGCAGGGGAGCGGAGTCGGACGTCCTCCCTGCGGAGCGGTCCGAGCCGGGCATGCGGTCGGTGGACACGAAGACGGCGTCCTCATCGTCGACCACGCGCAGAGCATGTCCGATGCGAGACGCGACGCGTTCGAGCAGCGGGGCGAATTCGAGACCCTCGGCCGCAAGCTTCGTGCACTCCTCGGCGATCGACCAGGCGTGATGCGATGCCTGATGTTCGTCCTCCGAAAGAGCGCGGAGGACGAGGTTCTGGAGGCGGAGAAACGGCACATCGGGCGGGACGAGCAGAATCGGCAGGCCGCGGGCGTCCGCGGCATCGATGAGTCCGTGTGGCACCTGCTGGTGCGGCTTCCCTTCTCCGAACGCGATCGCCGCCGTGCCGGCGGCGACCAGCCGTTCGACATAGCCGTCCCAGATGCGAGCATCGTCGAAGTTGAGCGCCATTCCGGTGGTGAGGACGAGCGTGCTCGGCGTGAGGTAAGCGGCGGGATCAATGGACTCCGTGGCCACAGCGGCGCCGATCGCCGTCTGGAGGCGCTCCTGTGAACTCGGGGTGGCGAGTTCGAGCCGGAGCATCGGGTCGGCGATGAGGTCGATGAGTCTCATGCGCTGAATCTACGAGCACTGTGCACTGTGCACAATAATTCGCGGGGAATTTGATCATCGGCGTGGTGCAGGTCACATCCGGATTCCATACGGTTGTGCCAGGAGGTCACCGATGACGAAGACAATCAATGCCGATCTCGGCGAAGGAATCGGTCTGCACGCATTCGGCAACGATCCTGAGCTGATGACGCTCATCGACGTCGCCAATGTGGCATGCGGGTTCCACGCTGCCGACCCGCACATCATCAACACGACAGTCGAACTCGCAGCGGAGAACCAGGTGAAGGTGGGAGCGCACCCGGGACTGCCCGATCTCGCCGGATTCGGGCGCAGACCGATGGTGCTCAGCGCCGATGAGGTCGAGGACATCGTCACCTACCAGGTCGGGGCGCTCACGGCCTTCCTCGACCGACACGATCTTCGGCTCAACCACATCAAACCCCATGGGGCGCTCTACGGCATGGTCGGCCGCGACCCCGAGCTCATGGCGGCGGTCGCCCGAGTCGCGCTCGTCCACGGCGTCCCGGTCTTCGGTCTGGCGAACACCGCGCACAAGACCGTCTGCGACGAGCTCGGCGTCCCCTTCGTCGCCGAAATCTATGTCGACCTCGGCTACGACGCCGAGGGCAGACTCGTCATCGAACGCGCTCCCCAGCCCGCAGTCCCTGCCGAGGCCGCTGCGCGGATCACCTCGGCGATGACAGACGGCACGATCCGCGCCAACGACGGAACGGAGCTCACCGTCGATTTCGACAGCGTCTGCGTGCACTCAGATCCTGCCAACGCCGCCGATGTCGTTCGGGCAGTCAGAGCCGCCATCGACGCCGCCGAGGAAGAGGATGCCGGCAGCCGCTGACGGTCCTCGCAGACTCCCAGACCCCTCTCCAGACATTCCCCACCCAATCGGACGCTGACGTCCGGCCAGCGAAGAACAACGAAAGCAGGAACCGACATGGCTGAGATCATCTCCCCACTCCCCGGTGTCTTCTACCGGAAGCCCGCCCCCGGAAAGGACGACTTCGTCGAGATCGGCGACACCGTCGAAGCGGGACAGACGATCGGAATCGTCGAGATCATGAAGCAATTCACCGAGGTCAAAGCGGAGACCGCCGGTACCGTCGCCTCCTTCAATGTGGAGAACGAGGGCACGGTCAACCCGGGCGACGTCATCGCCGTCATCGACGAGGCCTGAGTCCGCCCGGGTTCCCATCCCGGCCGATCCCGAGAATTCCCATCCACCCAGAGCTGGAGACCCTCTCATGGACCACCTATTCATCGCCAACCGCGGCGAAATCGCGGTGCGCATCATACGCACCGCCCGACAACTCGGAATACGCACGACCCTGGCCGTCAGCGAGGCGGACACGGACTCCCTGGCCGCTCAGATGGCCGATGACACCGCACTCGTCGGTCCCGCACCGGCCACCGCTTCCTATCTCAACGGAGAAGCCGTGCTGAAAGCCGCCCGCGACTCCGGTGCCGACGCCCTTCATCCCGGCTTCGGCTTCCTCTCCGAGAACGCCGACTTCGCCCAGATGGTCAGCGACGCCGGGATCATCTGGGTCGGACCCGATCCGGAGTCGATCCGCCTGATGGGCAACAAGGCCGCGGCGCGCGCAGCGGCCGTCGACGCCGGCGTCCCCACCCTCGCCGGGTCCGATGGCGCGCTCGCCGCCGACGCCGACGTCACGGCGATCGCTGCGGAGATCGGGTATCCGCTCGTGGTCAAGGCATCGGCAGGCGGAGGCGGCCGCGGCATTCGTCGAGTCGAGTCGGCAGAGCAGCTGCCGGCAACGATCGACATCGCCCGGGCAGAGGCCGCCGCGGCATTCGGCGATGACGCTCTCTACATGGAGCGCTTCGTCGACCGCGCCCGACACGTCGAAGTCCAGGTCCTCGGTGACGGGGAACGGTACATCCACTTGGGCGACCGTGACTGCTCGATGCAGCGACGCCAGCAGAAGGTCATCGAAGAGGCAGAGGCGCCGAGACTGCCCGACCACGTCCGTGACCTCATCCGCTCATCGTCCGTCGAGTTGGCGCGGAGGTCAGGCTATAAGGGGGCGGGAACCGTCGAGTTCCTCTACGACCCGGCTCGCGAGACCGCCGCCTTCATCGAGATGAACACCCGTCTGCAGGTCGAACACCCCGTCACCGAATTCGTCACGGGCATCGACATCGTCGCCGAACAGCTGCGGATCGCCGAGGGCCGCGGACTGTCGGTCACGCAGGACGAGGTCGCCTTCGACGGGCACGCGATCGAGGTGCGCATCAACGCGGAAGACCCCGCACACAACTTCATGCCGTCGCCGGGGACGATCACCGCACTGCGATGGCCGGACGGGGAGGGAGTGCGGATCGACTCCGGCTTCGTCGAAGGCGGAGTCGTCGCCCCCTTCTACGATTCGATGCTCGCCAAGCTCATCGTGCACGCGCCGAACCGCGACCAGGCCATTGCGAAGATGCAGCGCGCGCTCGACGACACCGAGATCGACGGGGTGAAGACCACGGTTCCCCTGCTGCGCGCGCTCATCGCCCGCGAGGAATTCGCCGCCGTCGACCACTATTCGACCTTTGTGGAATCCGCCGACATCCTCCTGGAGACGCTATGACCACGACCATTGAACTCGGACCGGCCCGCTACACGTTCGGAGGCGACGAATTCCTCTTCGTCGAGGTGTCGGAGGAGATGAGCCTGCAGGCCAACTTCCGGGCGATGCTCATCGCCAGGACCCTCGCCGAACGCATCGACGGGGGAGAGCTGCCCGGGATCGTCGAACTCTGCCCTGCCAACGCCTCACTCCTCATCCGGTTCGACCCCGACGTCATCGCCCCGGGCACGCTCGAGGCGGCCGTCAGAGAAGTCGAGAAGTCGGTCATCCACTCCGACACGACGACGCTGGAGACGCGCATCGTCGAAGTCCCCGTCTGGTACTCCGACCCCTTCACCGCCGAGGTGGTCGAGCGTTTCCGTGAGGGCTACCACCAGGACCCGTCCGGCACCGATCTGGACTATGCGGCCGCCGTCAACGGCTTCGCCGGCGCCGACGAGTTCATCCAGGCCCACCACTCCTCGCCGTGGCTGGTCACGATGGTCGGCTTCGTGGCAGGGCTGCCGTTCATGTATCAGCTGGTGGACCGCGACCATCAGCTCGAAGTCCCGAAGTACTTGGCCCCGCGCACCGACACTCCGAAACTGACGATCGGGCACGGCGGGTGCTTCTGTGCCCTCTACTCCGTGCGGGGAGCAGGCGGATACCAGATGTTCGGAGTGGCCGCGGCGCCGATCTTCGAACCCGAACAGAAGGGCCCTGACTTCGCCGATTTCATGATCTTCTTCAAGCCCGGAGACATCGTGCGCTTCCGTCCCATCGACGAGGCTGAGTACAACGAGATCCAGAAGGAGGTCGACGCGAACACCTATGCGTTCAAACAGGCTCCGGTCACCTTCGACCTGGAACGGGCACTGGCAGAAGGACCCGCGTACAACGCTGAACTCCTGGAGGCACTGAAGTGAGCGCGACGACACCCTCTGACCGGGCGACCTTCGAGGTCCTCACCCCTGGCCTGTCGACGACAGTTCAGGATCGGGGCCGCTTCGGCCACTACAACGTCGGACTGCCGCAAGGGGGATCACTCGACAACTACTCATCGCAGGCGGCGAATATGCTCGTGGGCAACTCGCCGGACGAGGCGGTCCTCGAATGCACCTACATGGGTGCGAACCTGCGCTTCGACTCGGCCGCCACGATCGCCGTGACCGGAGGCGACATCGATGTGACGGTCAACGGCGAACCCGCACCGACATGGCAGACGGTGGAGGTTCCCGCCGGGGGCACCGTCGAATTCGGCATGCTACGCTCCGGGGCTCGCTTCTACATCGCCGTCCACGGTGGTGTCGATGTGCCCGTCGTGCTCGGCTCACGGTCGACCTATCCGCTGGGGCAGATGGGCGGATTCAACGGCCGCAAACTCGAAGTCGGAGATGTGCTGCCGATCGGGGACGGCAGCGGTGAGGCTCCGAACAGAACCGTCGTCGACGAAGCGGCGCGACCGTCGTTCGCCAAACAGCAGGATGTGCGCATCCTCATGGGCCTCTACGATTTCCGGCTGACGGAGACGGGCAAGCGCAGCCTCGTCGAGGGCGAGTGGGAGCTGACCCCGGTCGCCGACCGAGCCGGTCTGCGCTACAAGGGGCCCGGAGTGGAGTGGGTGGAGCGCGAGCAGCCCTTCGGCGCGGGTTCCGACCCGTCGAACATCGTCGATGCCGGCTACGCCGTGGGCTCGATCCAGATCCCCGGCGGCACGCAGCCGATCGTCCTTCACCGTGACGCCGTCTCAGGCGGCGGCTATGCGATGGTGGCCACGGTCATCAGCGCGGATATGGATCTCGTCGCCCGGGCCACTCCCGGCACGACGACGCGGTTCGTCGAGGTGACGATGGAGGAGGCGCTTGCCGCGCGCAGAGAGTACAAGGATGCCGTAGCTGCCCTGTGGGAATGAGGCGCTGTGGAAATGACAGAGTGGGCCATTCGGCCACCAGGCTCATGCGGAGCCCAATGCGCCTTGCATCCCGGGCATCGCACCCCGGCAGTCGAGTGAGAACGGCCCGCCCGCTCGTGTGACAATGGTGGGCGTGAAGAAGGACAGGCGCCGCCAGCGCGCCCTGCGGGGCACTGCCGCCGCGGTTGCCGCTACCTTCCTCGCGCTCACCTCCCACATCCTCGGCGGCGGGTCGATGCCGACGCTCATGGGCATCGTCGCTCCGCTCGCGCTCTCGCTGCTCGTCTGCGTGCTCCTCGCCGGGCGGCGGATGACCCTGGCCCGACTCGTGCCCTCGGTCTTCGTCAGCCAGGGCCTCTTCCACGGTCTCTTCTCCGTCTTCACCCCGATGCATCCGATGGCGATGGGCGCCACCGCCGTCGAACGCCAGGCCATGGACCATGCGGGCATGGACGGTTCGGGTGCGATGGCGGGACAGATGGCCGCCTCGGCGGGGCAGATGAGCCAGATGCATTCGCACTTCTCCGTGCCGATGACGATCATGCACTGCGTGGCGGCGATCGCGACGATCGCCCTCATCTACTGGGCCGAGACCCTGCCGGTGCGGCTGCTCGCCTTCGTCCGCCTCGTCGTCCGCGCCCTCGTGCCGGCCCTCGGCACCGTTCGCGCGCTGCCCGAGCGCCCCCGTCTGGCCGTCCCGGTCTGCGATTTCGTGCCCCCACCGCTGGGGGTCCTGCGCTCACCGGTGCTCAGGCGCGGACCCCCGCTTCCGGCTTTCTGATCACTGACCTCCACGGCTCGGCCGCCCGGCCCGATGCCGTGGCATCGCCGTGCCACGACCGACTCTGTGCCGCGGTGCTGCCGCGCGTGCGCCCGGGACCGCCGCCGAGCCGGCGAAGCGCGCCCGAATGCGTCCTTCGCCGACCATTCCACACAGAAAGCTTGACCATGACAGGACTGTCATCACCCCTGCCCGAAAACTCGGACACCGCCACCCAGCCGCCCACCCGGCGGCCCGTTCCCGACCGCCGGCAGCCGTGGTTCTCCTCGCTCCTGCGCCGCCTGCACTTCTACGCCGGCATCCTCGTCGGCCCCTTCATCCTCATCGCCGCCCTCAGCGGTGCCGTCTACGCGATCAGCCCGCAGATCGAGCGGGTCGTCTACGCCGACGAGCTCACCGCCTCGACGGAGGGACCGGCGCTGCCGTTGTCCGACCAGGTCGAATCCGCGAATGCCTACATCGGGGAGGGCCAGACGATCGCCACCGTGCGTCCCGCCCCGGAACCGGGCATGACGACCCGGGTCATGTACGAGGACCCGACGCTCGACTCGAGTGACTACCGGACGATCTTCGTCGACCCGACGACCGCCGAGGTGAAGGGCGACCTTCCCGTGTACGCGGCGTCGAGCACCCTGCCGGTGCGGACGTGGATCTCCCGCCTCCACACCGACCTCCACCTCGGCGACGTCGGGCGGTACTACAGCGAACTCGCCGCCTCGTGGATGGGGATCATCGCCGCCGCGGGCCTGTGCCTGTGGATCGTGCGGGCGCGGAAGGCGAAGAAGATCAGCTCGATGCTCAAGCCCTCCCGCAAGCACAAGGGGCTGCGCCGCACCCTGTCGTGGCACGCCTCGACGGGTGTGTGGATCGCGGTCGGGATGCTCTTCCTCTCCGCCACCGGGACCACGTGGTCCCAGCTCGGCGGCGGGAACGTCGGAGCCCTGCGCGAAGCACTCAACTGGACGACGCCGTCGGTGTCGACCGAGCTCAGTGAGGACACCGGCACCGAGGCGGACGCCGGTGGCGCTCATGCCGGGCACGGTGCCGCATCCGGAGGCGCCGAGGCGACCCCGGCCGGCACCCCGAGCCCGGCGGACTTCGACATGATCTCTTCGATGGCCGAGAACGCCGGCTTCACGACGTCGTACATCGAGATCGTGCCGCCGGCCGATGCGGACACCGCGTGGCTCGTCGAGCGCTACCAGCACGACTACCCGGACAACACCGGCACGGTGTCCGTCGCCTACGACATGGCGACGATGGCCGAGACCGACCGCGTCGAGTTCTCCGACTACGGGGTGGCGGCGATGCTCACGAGCGTGGCCATCGACCTCCACATGGGGACGCTGTTCGGTCTGCCCAATCAGATCGTCCTCTTCGTCCTTGCCCTCGGCATCGCCTCGATGGTCGTGTGGGGATACACGATGTGGTGGCAACGTCGACCCAAGCACGACACCTCGCGCCGCTTCGGGATCGCTCCGGCCCGCGGAGCGCTCAAGCAGGCGCCGTGGTGGGGCGTGGCGCTCGTCGTCCTCGCCGCCGCCGGCATCGGACTCTTCCTGCCGCTGGTCGGCCTCAGCCTCGTCGCGTTCCTCGTCCTCGACGTCATCCTCGGACTCCTCGCCCGACGGAAGGCGCGGGCACAGGCCGGTGCCGGGAAGGAGATGGCACCCGCGTCGCGGAGCTGACCTGAGTACGGAAGCGGACGACCGCCTCGGTGGGGGAATCATCCCTCGCCGAGGCGGTCGGTGCTTTGCGGGGAAACCGATGGGGTCTTGTGAGAAATCCGTGGTGAGAGGCGCACGCGCAGACGCATTTCCCTGGACAGGGCAGAATCTGTGGATATGCTGGGAGAGAACTCTGACGTGCGACGCCCGTTTGGACGCCGCACGTCAGCCCAAAGCGGGGAAGGTGCGGGGATGCATCGGGTTCGCTCGTGGGGCTGCCGGAATTCTTCGGGGAACTACGCCCGTCGGAATGCCGAACAGTTCCATTGAACAATGAAAATGTTGCTGAGGCAACAAATGTTGAGAAGAGTTCATCTCCGCCATCATCCTCACCCCACAAGCGGGATTGCTGGTTATCTGCAAGTGGGATTGCCGATTCGTCATCACAGTGCCGTGCCCGAATGTCTGCAGGAGTTGTTATGTTCTCTTCCTCCCATGCCGCTCGAAAGTCGCAGCACCGCGCCTCGCAGCCGGTGTCCTCCACCTCCCTGCCAACGGACGTCGTCCGCGCACGACACAGATCCTCGACCCGGAGCCGAGCCGCCGGGTCGGGGGTCGACCATGACTGAGACGACCCCGGTGAGCACGATCCTCAAGAAGATCGCTCCGATCCAGATCGCCGCCTGGCGCCTCATGCTGGAGAAGCATCAGGACTTCATGGTGCGTTTCGCCGCTGAGTTCCGCGACCGTCATGACCTGACCGTCAATGAGTTCGACGCGCTCATCAACACTCCACCGGACGAGCAGATCCGCCAGCGCGATCTGCTCCAGCTCATGGTGCTCAGTCGCAGTGCGCTCAGCCGGCTGCTCCGCCGCCTCGAAGCCCGTGGCTTCGTCGCACAGATTCCCGATCCCGAGGACCAGCGCGGGGTGCTCGTCGAACTCACCGAGAAGGGCTTCGCTCTCCGCGACGAGGCGGCGCAGACGAACGCTGAGATCATCCTCGACGGGTTCTCCGGGCTCACCGACGCCGAAGCCGATCAGCTCTTCGCGCTCGTCAGCAAACTCAAACCGCTCAAGCCGCAGGCGACTGCTCCGGAGTGAGCCGGCGCCTCAGGAGGCGTCGAAGGGGCGGTTGCCGTCGCCCATGTCCGGGTCGGGCAGCTTCGACTCGGGGTCGAAGAGTCCGACCTCGAGTCCGTCGAGGGTGAGCCGGCGCATCGCCTCGAGCACCATGCGGCGACCCACGTCGGTGAACGCGTCGACCCGGCTGACGTCGAAGACCACGGTGCCCGACGGCGGGGCGGTGCCGTCGAGTTCGTGGAGGACGGCCTCGGCGCCGCTGAAGTTCACGGTGCCCTGGAGGTCGACGGTCGTCGTGTCCCCGTCCGTGCGGATGTCGCGCAGCGCCCGCGACCCCGTCGTCTCGACCTCCATGAGATGGAAGCCCATGTCCTTGGACATCCGGCTGAAGAGTTCGACGCCGCGCACACTGTTGCCGTGCTCGTCGAGCCGCGGGGAGAACGCGCCGAGCCCGACCTGGCCGGGCAGCGCGCCGAGAAGGCCGCCGGCGACCCCGCTCTTCGCCGGGATCCCGACATCGCTGAACCACGAGCCCGCCGCGTCGTACATGCCGGCCGCCGCCATCGCCGACAGCGTCTGCCGGGCCACGGGCTTCGAGATCACCCGTTCGCCGGTGACCGGTTGGACTCCTCCGGTGGCCAGGGTCGCGGCCATCGTCGCGATGTCGGAGACCGTGACGAGGATCGAGCACTGCGCCGTGTAGCCCTCGACCGCCTCGTGGGCATCGTCCTCGATGATCCCGTAGTTGTGGAGCATGTGCGCGATCGACAGGTTCCGATCGGCGGTCTCGAGCTCCGATTCGTAGATCGTCTCGTCGATGCGCAGCTGCCGGCCGGCCAGCGTCGAGAAGAACGCGAGGGCCCGCTCGACCCGCTGGTCCCGGCTCGCTCCCTCGCCGACGAGGAGGCTGTGGGCGGTGATCGCGCCGGCGTTGATCATCGCGTTCTTCGGCCGGTAGGTGCCCGTCTCCAGGGAGAGCTCGTTGAACGCCTCACCCGAGGGTTCGATGTCGATGCGGCCGTCGACGAAGGTCGTACCGCGGTCGGTCAGCGCCGCCGCGTAGGCGAAGGGCTTCGACATCGACTGGATGGTGAACTCGACGTCGCTGTCGCCGGCGGCGTACGTGCGCCCCTCGACCGTCGTCAGGGCGACGGCCAGACGGTCGGGATCGGCCGAGGCGAGTCCGGGGATGTAGTCCGCGACGGCGCCGCGGTCGTCGTCGCGCAGGTCGTCGAGGATCTCGTTGAGGTAGTCGGGAATGGGAGTGCGCATGGGTCTGCCTCTCTGCGATTTCGGCCCGGCGGGCCGCCTCTGGACGCAACCTTACATGTGTGGGATTGTTGAGATCGCAACGACTTCGACGCCCTTCCCGCGCCGAGGTGGGACCGACGTGACCCCTGGTGGCACCAAAGAGGCAACCTCGGTCGGGTCGACCGCCTCGGCGGGGGGAGGATCTGTCGGAGCAGGCAGGAGTGGAGGTGTCCATGAGCAACGTCGAGACCCGCCCGGACCAGGTGGTCTGCCGGTCAGGCGGCTTGCCGGGTCCGCAGTGCGATCAGCAGGGGCGCGCTCCTGTCGAGATCATCACCGCCCGCGACGTTCCGCTCGGCGGACCGCGCGCGATGACCGTCCGCCGCACGCTGCCGCAACGGCAGCGCTCCCTCATCGGACCGTGGTGCTTCGCCGACCACTACGGCCCCGAGGACGTCTCCCCCTCCGGAGGGATGGACGTCGCGCCGCACCCGCACACCGGCCTGCAGACCGTGAGCTGGCTCTTCGAAGGTGCCATCCAGCACATCGACTCCGGCGGCAACGCCGGGCTCGTGCTGCCCGGCGAGGTCAACCTCATGACCGCCGGCCGCGGGATCTGCCATTCCGAGGTCTCGACGGATGACACGAAGACCCTTCACGGCGTCCAGCTGTGGCTGGTGCAGCCCGACTCCACGCGGCATCAGAAGGAACGCGAGTTCGAGCACTACGCCCCGCAGGTCAGGGCCTTCGACGGCGGGGAGCTCCTCGTCTTCCTCGGTGAGCTGTGGGGCGAGTCGTCCCCGGTCAAGACCCATTCGCCCCTCCTCGGCGCGGAGATCCGGCTGAACCCCGGGGCGAGCATCGATCTGCCGGTCAACCCCGACTTCGAGCACGGTCTCCTCGTCGACGCCGGGGACATCGCGCTTGAGAACGTCCCCCTTCCGGTCGCTGCGATCGGCTACACGGGGGTCGGGCTCGAGGAGCTGCGCATCGCCAACCTCGGCGAGACGCCGGCCCGCCTCGTCCTCCTCGGTGGGGAGCCGTTCACCGAGGAGATCGTCATGTGGTGGAACTTCGTGGGCCGCAGCCATGAGGAGATCGTCGAATACCGGCAGGAGTGGCAGGACCATTCGGACCGCTTCGGCGTCGTCGAGGGCTACGTCGGCCGCGGCGGACCCGGTCGCAATGCCGAGGGACTCGGCAGACTGCCTGCCCCCGACCTTCCCGAGACCCCGATTCCGGCCCGGAAGAACCCGCCGCCCCAAGTTCAGGGTGGGGAGGACGAGACGTATGAGGAGACACAGTTCTGAGAGGCTGAGCGCCCACACCATCCCGATCCCCTGACCATCAACTCCGCACCCCGGCCCAGACCACGGACCCCGCATCACCGACACAAGGAGAAGAACGATGAACGATGCACTCAAGGACTCCACCGGAGAAGACGTCACCGTCGAACTCGACGAGGCGGGTCTCGCGTACGACATCAAGGTCGCTGACGGGGAGGTCGCCGGTCGGGCGCACTACCTCGTGGGAGCGAAGGACCCCAACGAGCGGATCTTCTATCACACGACCGTCGATTCGAAGTTCGGCGGCCGCGGACTCTCGAAGATCCTCGTCAACGAGGCGCTCAAGGATGCACGGGAGAAGGGCGAGACCGTCGTCGCGATCTGCCCGCTCTTCGTCAAGAAGCTGCAGGAGTCCGGCGATGAGTACATTGCCGAGGGCGGCAAGATCCGCAACCCCACGGGCGCGGACTTCGATCAGGTCAAGCAAGAGGCCTGAGCGCAGCGGAATGCACGCGAACAGACCCTTCATCGACAAGGCCAATCCCGAGATCTACAAGGCTGCCGTCGCCGCCGCGCAGGCGACCCGGAAGGCGGCGGTGGCCGCGGGCCTCGACGTCGCGCTCATCGAGCTCGTCAACTCCCGCGTGTCGCAGATGAACAGGTGCCACACGTGCCTGAGCATCCACGTGCCCGCTGCGCGGAAGGCCGGGGTCGACCAGCTCAAACTCGACATCCTCTCCGCGTGGCGACATGCGGAGATCTTCAGCGATGTCGAACGCTCGGCCCTCCTCCTCGCGGAGTCGCTGACGGACCTGTCCGTCCCGGTCGACCACGAAGCGGTCGCCGCCGAGGTGGGGCAGCATCTGAGCACGGAGCAGATCTCAGCGATCGAATGGGTCGTCACGCTCATCAACGCGTTCAACCGCATCTCGATCGCGAGCAACCATCCCACCGTCGGGGGCAAGCAGCTCGCGGCGATGCTCGCCGCCGGAGGCGGGGCGCCGCCGAGCTCCGGCGGGACGAAGGCCGCGGACGATTGACTCGCGCAAGACTGACCTGAGCACGCCTGACGCGCCCAGCCATTGAGACTGTCGGGGCACCGGCGGCCGCCTCCGGGCACACTGATGGTCGCACCTCGGCGCACTGCCGGCCGAGGTGCGACCGATCTGCGCCGACCTGAGGAAAGTCACGAGAGAATGCCAGCCGAACCGACACCGCCGTCGACCACTGAGCCCGCGACCGCCTCGGCGCCGGTGAACCTCACCGCACGCCTGCGGCTCATCGGACCGGGGATCGTGCTCGCGCTCGCGAGCGTCGGGGCCTCGGACATGATCACGACGATGAACTCCGGGGCCGAGTACGGTCTCGCGCTCATCTGGGTCTTCACGGTCGGGATCGCCCTGAAGTTCGTCCTCTCCGAGGCGGTGTCGCGGCTGCAGATGAGCGGTGACCGGTCGCTGCTCTCCCACCTCACCCGGTTCGGGGGACGACTGTTCCCCGCGCTCTTCCTCATCGCCGAACTCCTCGTCGGACTCTTCTTCGGCGCCGGCGTCGTCGCCGTGAGCGCGAACATCCTCCAGGCGATCTTCCCCGTCCTGCCGTTCTGGCCGACGGCGATCGTCGTCCTCCTCTCCGCGGCGGTCCTCGTCGGGATCGGCCGCTACGGCATCGTCGAGAAGGCGATGATGGGCTTCGGCATCATCATGTTCTTCGGGATCATCGCCCTCGCGTTCTCCGTCTTCCAGGGTCAGGGTGCCCAGGAGATCGCTGCGGAGACGATCGTGCCGGTCTTCCCGCAGACGTCGATCATCACGGTGATGTCGCTCATCGGCGGGGTCGGCGGGGCGACGGGGATCCTCGCGTACTCGTTCTGGATCCGGGAGAAGTCGTGGCGCAGCGCCGACTGGAAGCCCGTCGTCCGCCTCGACCTCCTCATCAGCTACGGTCTCGTGTTCGTCTTCGCCGTCGCGATGAGCGCGGTGGGCGCGTTCATCCTCTACGGTCAGGGCTTCACGATCGCCGACAACGACGCCCTCTTCGCGATCGCCGACAGTCTCATCGCCTCGATCGGCGACGTCGGGCGCCTGATCTTCCTGCTCAGCTTCCTCGCCGTCGTCTACACGAGCGTGCTCGGCGGGTTCTCCGGCATCGCCTACGTCACCGCCGACTGCATCCGGGTGCTCCGCCGCTACCCGCACCAGGACGAGGCGCGGTTCGAGATGTCGGCGACGTCGATCGAGTTCCGCGTCGTCCTCGTCTACCTCAGCGTCGCGACGCTCATCATCATGGGCCTCGGCAGGCCCGTCACCCTCGTCCTCGTCTACGCCGCGATCAGCGCGTTCATCCTCCCCGTGCTCGCGCTCGCCCTCCTCGTCATCCTCAACCGCTCCTCGGTCCCGGTCTCCCTGCGCAACAGCTGGTGGTCGAACGTGCTGCTGGCCGTGTGCCTCGGCCTCTTCGGGTTCCTCGCCGTCCTCCAGGTCATCGAGTCCGTGTCGGGGTTGGTGGGGTAGGGCGGTGAGGGGTCGTTCGGACGGCTGACCTCGCCGAGGTGGGGCTCCGTCCCGTCATCCGCCGAGGTGGTGCGCGCTGAGGCCGGAACGACGAGAATCGTCTTATGGCTGTCAGCGCTGAAGAGCAGATGATGATCGACACCGTTGCGAAGTTCATCGACGACGACGTCAGACCGCACGTCAACCGGGTCGAGCACGCCGACGAGTATCCCGAGGCGTGGATCCAGACGATAAAGGACATGGGCATCTTCGGGCTCGCGATCGCTGAGCCGTGGGGCGCGGGGAAGGTCTCGACGGAGGCATACGCGCTCATCACCCAGGAGCTCGCGCGCGGGTGGATGTCGCTGGCTGGGGCGATGGGTGGCCACACCGTCGTCGCGAAGCTCATCGCCGACTTCGGCACCGACGCGCAGAAGGAGACCTACCTGCCGCGAATGGCGACGGGGGAGCTGCGCGCGACGATGGCGCTGACCGAACCCGGCGGCGGCTCCGACCTTCAGGCGATCCGGACGACGGCGGTGCGCGAAGGCGACGACTACGTCATTTCGGGTTCGAAGACGTGGATCACCAACGCCCGCCGATCCGACCTCATCGCGCTCCTGTGCAAGACCGATCCCCACGCCGAGCCACGGCATGCCGGAATCTCGATCATCCTCGTCGAGAAAGGCGAGGGCTTCACGATCTCGAGGGATCTGTCGAAGCTCGGGTACAAAGGCGTCGAGACGTGCGAGCTCCTCTTCGACAGTCTGCGTCAGCCGCGCACGCAGCTGCTCGGCGACACCGAGGGGCTCGGCTTCAAGCAGATGATGAAGGGGCTCGAGATCGGGCGCATCCAGGTGGCGTCGCGGTCGCTCGGGGTCGCGCAGGCCGCGCTCGATGACGCCGTGAAGTACGCGCAGGAGCGGGAGTCGATGGGCAAGCCGATCTGGCGGCATCAGGCGGTGGGCAATCGGCTCGCGGAGATGGCGACGAAGCTCGAGGCCGCTCGCCAGCTCGTCCTTCACGCCGCACGGACATTCGACGCCGGGGCGAGGGTCGACATGGAGGCGGGAATGGCGAAGCACTTCGCTTCGGAGATGGCCGCCGAGGTGGCCCTCGACGCGATCCGCGTCCACGGCGGGTACGGGTATTCGACCGAGTTCGACGTCGAACGCTACTACCGGGATGCGCCGCTGATGATCGTCGGCGAGGGGACGAATGAGATCCAGTTGGGAGTCATCGCCAAGCAGCTCATCGAAAGGAACCGGGTGTGACGGTGGATCTGCAGGAGTGGGTCGGACGGACGAAGACCGAGGAGGATGTCGCGTCGGGGGAGCGGGCTCGGAGGCTGGCCGTGCTGCTCGGAAACGAGGCAGCGGCCGAGCCCGCGGTGCTGTTCCCGCTCGGTCATTGGCTCCAATTCCCCGAAGACGATGTGCCGATGAGTGAGCTCGGCGACGACGGCCATGCGCTGCTCGGCGGGTTCATGCCGCCGGTGGGACTGCCGCGGCGGATGTGGGCAGGCAGCGCGCTTGATTTCCACAGCCCGATCTGCCCCGGGCAGGCGCTGGCGCGGACGTCGACGATCGAATCCGTGACGGAGAAGGCCGGGAGCAGCGGGCCGCTGTGCTTCGTCGTGGTCCGGCACGAAATCAGCGCAGACGGCACGCTGGCGACCGTCGACCGTCACACGATCGTCTACCGGGAGGGAACCGAACCTCGGGCGAGAACGGCCGACGGGGGACGCAGCGGGGCAGAGTTGGCGGCTGCGGCGCCGCGGTCGGACACTCCTGCGCCGGAGGGATGGGACTGGGTTCGGACAGTGCGACCCGATGAAGTCATGCTCTTCCGGTACTCGGCGCTGACGTTCAACTCGCACCGCATCCACTACGACCACCCCTATGCCACCGAGGTGGAGGGCTATCCCGGGCTCGTTGTGCACGGCCCTCTCACGGCGACATTCCTCCTCGACGCGTTTCTGCGGAACCACCCCAACACTGAGGTGACGGGGTATGCGTTCACGGCGAAGGCGCCGGTGTTCGTCGACGAGCAGATCCACCTCGTGGGACAGAAAGCGGAGGAGGGGCGGTACGAGCTCGAAGCGGTCGGCCCGGGCGGAGTGACGGTGATGGTGGCGAAGGTGACGATGGCTAACTGAATAGGTGCACGATCAGCGACCGCCAAGTCATGTGTCACGCAACTTGTTGAGCTGAACTAGGTTGAAATGGAAGAACGAGGAAATCGGCGATGAGGTGAGGGTTGATATGGGAAGTGACTCCAAAACTCGACAGTTGGTCCCGTATGCGGCGTACATGCTGCTGTGGAACCCGGATCGGTACGAATGGTCCGAGCAGGATCGGTTTGAACTCCTGGCGATGATCGAATCGGGCATGATGCCTGAGGGTGACTGGTCCATGAGGGCGAACGGGACTGCCGAAGGTTTGGTTGACTCCAAGACCGCATGATTCCTGAGAGGGCGTCGTGCTG